>CAYFYD010000029.1:0-16407 GCA_964347195.1 uncultured Ectothiorhodospiraceae bacterium | reverse complement strand
TGCATGTGTTAAGCATGCCGCCAGCGTTCAATCTGAGCCAGGATCAAACTCTTCGATTTGAAGATTTCGGCCGCCCGAAGGCAGCCTGATTCTCGACTCGACAGATGATGAGCTTTGCTCATCAGCGTCGACTTTGGGTTGGCTTGGAACCCCGCCGTCGACGCCGAAGGAGCGCCCACACAAATTGCCTGACCTGATTGTTAAAGAGCAAACGCCCGCACGACAACGGTGCGAGCGGGAACGGAATTATACGACCTCGAGCCCAATGGTCAAGATGCTGCGGCCCCTTCGGGCCTGGTCCGATCATCCCCCCGGATTCCATTGTCACCGCTTCCTAACTCATTGAAAAAAAGAGGATATCTGGTTTCAGGAAGAGATCGGGCGCGCCTCCGGGCCCATCGGGGGCCTGCTCTCATGTGATTCTGACCCGGGCAAAGCGGCGCTTGCCGACCTGCAGAACGTGCACCGCGCCGCGCGGGAGGCGGCGTTCCTCGTCCTCGATGCGCTCGCCGTCGATGCGCACCGCCCCCTGCCGGATCATTCGGCGCGCCTCCGAGGTGCTGCCCGTCAACGCGATCCGCTGGAGCACGTTGGCCAGCCGCAGCGTCCCCGCTCCTGCGCCGTCGACCACCCGCTCGGGCATGTCATCGGGCAGCACGCCGGCCGTGAAGCGGAGGGCGAACTCTTCTTCCGCGTCCCGGGCGGCCGCCGCGCCGTGAAAGCGGGAGACGATCTCTCCGGCCAGCCGGACCTTGAAATCCCTCGGGTTGGCAACGCCCCCTTCGGCCTCCGCACGCATTCGGCGAAGCTCGCCGAGACTCGTGTCGAGGGACAGCAGCTCGAAGTAGCGCCACATCAGCTCATCCGAGATCGACATGATCCGGCCGAACATCTCCCGGGGCGGGTCCGTGATGCCGACGTAGTTGCCGATCGACTTCGACATCTTCTGCACGCCGTCGAGTCCCTCGAGGATGGGCAGCGTGATCGCGACCTGCGGCGCATGTCCGCAGACGGCCTGGAGATGCCGGCCGACCAGGAGATTGAACTTCTGGTCCGTGCCACCGAGCTCGACGTCGGCGCGCATCGCCACCGAGTCGTACCCCTGGCACAAGGGGTACAGAAGCTCATGAATCCCGATGGGATGGCCGCTGCGGTAGCGCTTCTGGAAATCGTCCCGTTCCAGCATGCGGGCGACGGTGTACTGTGCTGCGAGCCGGATCATGCCGTCGGCTCCGAGCTCGCGCATCCAGGCCGAATTGAAGCAGATCTCGGTGCGCTCCGGGTCCAGGATCCTGAACACCTGGCTGCGGTAGGTCTCCGCATTCCGCTCGAGCTCCTCCCGGCTCAGGGGCTTGCGGGCAAGGTTCCGCCCGCTCGGATCACCGATGAGGCCGGTAAAGTCACCGATCAGGAACATCACGTGGTGGCCGAGGAGCTGAAACTGCCGCATCTTGTTGAGCAGCACGGTGTGTCCGAGATGGAGGTCCGGCGCGGTGGGATCGAAGCCGGCCTTGACGCGCAGCGCCGCACCGCGCTCGAGCTTCGCCACGAGGTCCTCCTCCAGGAGGATCTCTTCCGCACCGCGGCGGATGATGGCGAGGGAGTCGTCGGACCGGGACAAGGCGATGCTCGCGGCGAAAAGCAAACCTGTGAGGCTACCACAGCCTCACCGGGATACAGCGCCCGGGCGCCCCGAGTCACAGGGACACTGGGAAGCCGCATGCTGAAATCCATTGCGGCCAACGAACCCCGCACTCGGGTTCCGAAGCGCCCTGCCCCGAGCCACCGCGCTTCGGGCGGCGTGCCGATGCGCGGCGGCCCTTTGCGCGGGGGGCACCCTGGATTCCCGCTTCCGCGGGAATGACGGGGAACGGCGATCCTTAGTACGCGCGGGAGGCGCCCTTCACTTGCACGTGCCCCGACTGGGCGACGATGCGCGGCCCTTGACGCGCGGGGGGCGCCCCCGACCCCCGCGCGGCGTCGATTGCCGGGTCGAAAGCCGGGTGATCCGGCTTCGAGCCCCACCCGGGATGCGGGAGCGCACGGCGGTCTGCGTTCCAGACACATCGGACACCTCCAGACGTTGACCGAGGACGGTGGAAGCGCTATCGTGCCCGCGTCACTAAGACTAGGCGATTCAAGGAATTATCGCGGGCATCGGAGAACCAACAACAACGGCTCTCACGGAAGTCCGGCGGATCTGGAGACGAGAAGCGATGACTGCGCGTTGGGTAGCGCTCGGGTGGGCCTGGTGTCTGAGCCTGGGTTTGATCGGGATGATCTCGGTGTCGGGGTGGGCGTTCATAGGCCACATCCAGACGAGTGGCGGCGGAGGGGAGGAGAGCGGCTCAACGCCCGGGAAGGGCGACGGAACGCGGAGTTCAATCGCGCTTTCCGCCCCCGATGCGCCCGCCCCACCGGGCGAGGAAGCGGCAATCGCGGTCGGCTCGTACGCACCTCCCTCCGAGGAGAAGCCGCTTGCCGTCGCCGGACCCGAGACGGCGGATCCGGAGGTTGCGGGGGTCCCTCCCCTCGCTTCCGGCGAGGCCCCGTCGGAAGTTCGCCACGAGGTGCGCGGCGGGGACTCGCTCTACGAGATCTTTCTGGCCCGAGGACTCTCGGCCCGGGAGCTCCACGGCATCGTGTCGACCGGCGACCGGGTGTCGGACCGGCTCTCGCGGCTGCGCCCCGGCGACGTGCTCCGCCTGCGGATCGACGGCTCCGGCTCGGTGCTCACGCTCTCCCACTTTCGCACCGGCACCGAGGTCCTGCGGGTGGAAGTGCAGCCGGCCGGACACTACGCGGCACGTTGGACCCCCAGCACCGTGGCACGGGCAGCGCCGCGCGTGGAGACGTCGACGACGTCCCCGCAGGTAGCGGGCGCTGCCCAAGCCCTCGAGCGGGGCCTGGCCCGACACCACTGGACACGACGGGACATTCGAGTTTCGAACGGCGATTCCCTCTACGGCATCTTTCTCGCCGAAGAGCTCGCGGTGGCGGAGCTGATAGACCTGCTGCACGCCGGCGAAGACGCCAAGGCGCTCAAGCGCCTTCTCCCCGATCAGAGGCTCGAGATATATGTGGATGCCCAGCGTTCGGTGCGTCACCTCGTCTATCACCCGGACGCGATCGAGTCGCTGCACTTCTTCCGTCACGAGGACGGGTTCGCATCGGAACGGTACCGGGCCGAGCTCGACCGCCGCCTCTCCAGCGCCAACGGCGCGATCCGCGATTCCTTCTACCTCGCGGCGCAACGGGCGGGCCTGTCGGATCGGCTCACCATGGAGATGGCGGAGATCTTCGGCTGGGACATCGACTTCGCCCTCGATATCCGAGCCGGCGATCGCTTCGCCGTCATCTACGAGGAGTTCTACCAGCCGGACGGAACCATGAGCGAAGGAGCGATTCTCGCGGCGGAGTTCGTCAACCGATCGCGCGCCATTCGGGCGCTGCGCTACGAGGACGAGAGCGGAGTGGCCCAGTACTACTCGCCGGAGGGCTTCAGCATGCGCAAGGCCTTCCTGCGCGCCCCGGTGGACTTCACCCGAATCAGCTCGCGCTACGGAATGCGCAAACACCCCATCCTGCACAAGGTGCGGCACCACGACGGTGTCGACTATGCTGCACCTAGCGGCACGCCGGTGAGGGCGACCGGAGACGGCAGCGTGACATTCGTCGGTCGCAAGGGCGGATACGGAAAGACCGTCATGCTCAAGCACGGCAATCTCTACACGACCCTGTATTCCCATCTGTCCCGTTACGCCAAGGGGTTGAAGCGTGGCGACAGAGTCCAGCAAGGGCAGACCATCGGCTATGTCGGGAGCACCGGACTCTCGACCGGACCGCACCTGCACTACGAGTTCCGGGTGCGTGAGCGGCACCGGGACCCGCTCAAGGTCAAGCTGCCGGACGCGCCGCCCATCGCGCCGGAGTACAAGTCCGACTTCCTCGAGCGGACCAGGGGCCTCGTGGCCCGGCTCGAGCACCTGTCGCAAACCCATCTCGCCTCCACAAACTAGCCGCGGAGGTCCGGAGCAGCCCGCGCCCGGAGCGCACCCGATGGCGCTCTTCATCGGGCTGATCTCGGGCACGAGCATGGACGCGGTCGATGCGGCCCTGCTCGACATCGGTGAAGAGAGCTTCTCTCTGGCCGCCACCCGCGCCCACCCCATGCCTCGCGCGATGCGTGACGACCTCACGAGGCTGATCCGCGATCCGAATCCGGCCGCGAGTCTCGTCTGGCAGCTCGATCGGCGCGTGGGTGATCTGTTCGCCGACGCCGCGCTATCGCTGATCGACGATGCGGGGACCTCCCCGGCCGAGGTCCGCGCCATCGGCAGCCATGGACAGACGATTGCCCATCATCCTCGGGCGCTGCACCCCTGTACCGTCCAGATCGGGGATCCCAACGTCATCGCCGAGCGCACCCGCATCACCACCGTCGCCGACTTTCGCCGGCGCGATCTCGCCGCGGGCGGCGAGGGCGCGCCGCTCGCCTGCGCCTTTCACCGCGCGGCGATGTCGCGGCCGGATCGGCAACGCGCGGTGGTGAACATCGGGGGCATTGCAAACATCACCATCCTGCCGGCGGACGGCGACGTCACTGGCTTCGACAGCGGCCCCGGCAACACGCTCATGGATGGATGGGCCGAGCGCCATCTCGGAGTCGACATGGATCGAGACGGCGCCTGGGCGAGCGCGGGAAGGGTGGACGAGACGCTGCTCGGACGCTTGCGCGCGGATCCCTACTTCGAGAAAGCTCCGCCCAAGAGCACGGGTCGGGAGTACTTCAATCTGAACTGGCTGGAAGGGCGCCTGCACTCGGAACGCCGGACCCTCCCTCCCGAAGACGTGCAGAGCACACTGTGCGCGCTCAGCGCCGCGACCATCGCGCACGGCATCGAGGAGTTCGCGGGGCGGGAGGCCGAAGTGCTGGTGTGCGGCGGCGGCGCGCACAACCCGGCTCTGATGGAAGCACTGCGGCAACGCCTGCCGGCGAGGAAGCTCGAGACCACCGCCGCGGCCGGCATCGGACCGGATTGGGTAGAAGCGGCGGCGTTCGCCTGGCTCGCCCGACAGACGCTCTGCGGAATGCCGGGCAACCTGCCCGCGGTAACCGGCGCCCGCCGTTCCGTGGTGCTGGGCGCGATTCACCCGGCCTGAACGGACCCGCCCCGATTCGTCCTCATATCGAGAACGAGGCGCCGCACCCGCAGGTCGTGACGGCGTTGGGGTTGTTGACGACGAAACGCGCGCCTTCCAGATCCTCCCGGTAGTCGACCTCGGAGCCCATCAGATACTGGTAGCTCAAGGGATCGACGAGGAGGGTCGCTCCACCCTTGTCGATCGAGAAGTCGTCCTCCGCCGGCCCGTCCTCGAAAGCGAAGCCGTACTGGAACCCCGAGCAGCCGCCGCCCTGGATGTAGACGCGCAGCATGGACGCCTGGCGGCCCTTCGCCGCGACCAGCTCGTTCACCTTGCGGGCGGCATTGCTGCTGAAGGAGATCTCGACGGGCGCCGGAGGGGACGAGTGCATCGTTGCGATCTCTATCGATGATGGCTTCGGCCCAAGGTGAGGCCTGGATGAGGCGTTGTCAATGCCTGGCGGAACGCGGGCAGGGTCACTTCATGCTGGCGCGGACGGCGTTGTGCCCCCCGGTGCGCCCTCATTCGCCCTGCTCACCCCTCGCTTGCAGGCATTCCGCTTCGCCGAGCGCCCCGAATCGTCCATTGGCGCCCTCCCGCCGGTCCCGAGGCTCAGGTCGAGACGTAGCATGAAACGACCCTGGAACGCGGGGCTCAGCCCGCATTGCCCAACGAACTCCGTGAGCTGCGGGCGTCGAGACGCCTTGGAAAGCGGGCGTACGGACTCAAGAGACATGGGCGGGCTCGCGGTGCACAGGCGAAGCGCCGGTGGTGCTTCGCCTGGCTGAGCGGGCAAGCCAGGGATGGCTTGTCCGGCCGGCGAGCGAAGCAGGGACTGCGTAGCGCTAGCCAAGGAGTGGTGACGATGTCGAAGTGGCTCGAGGGAGTACGCCCGTTCATCGTGAACGGATCGGCGTCCGCAACAGGAGGTCGATGAGCAATGCGGGTTGGGACCGGAAGCGAAGATCCCGCGGATTCGAGCCGCTCACTGGGGCTCGCCCTGGGGAGCGACATGCGGGGGAGCGTCGTCCGGGTCGGCCGCGACGGGGGCGCTTTGCGCGGCTTCGACACGGGGAATCAGGCTCCCGTTGACCTCCGCGCCCATCGCCATCTCGATCAGGCCGTAGTAGACGTCACCGTTGATGCGGGCACTGGAAGTCAACTCCACGTGCCGATCCGCGTACACGTCTCCAATCACCTCGCCGCTCAGCACCACCTGCGGCACGCTGATCTGTCCTCTGATCGAGCCGTGCTCGCTGAGCGTCAGCACCGCATCCGAATCTTCGTCCGCCAGCACGTTGCCATTGATGTTTCCGTCGACGTGCAACCCGCCGGCAAATCGGACATCCCCCGAGAACTCGGTCTGCCGTCCGATCAACGAGTCGATCCTGCCGGGTCTGATGCTGCTGCGCTTCTTCCCAAACATGGCTTGAGTCCCCGAATTCAGCTTGCCAGAGCGGGCCAGTCGAAATGACGTTCCAGGCTGGTCGACTTCTCATCCCGAGTGTCTATGCGTACGTGGACACGCCGGGGAACGAAGCCGGCCGGGAGGGTCATGTGTCCCTGGAGACGCTGAAAGTACCTGAAACTGAACTCGAGAGCATCGGACCTCGGCGCCGGCAGGTCCCGAAACGCCAATCGGCGTGGCGTCCCCTCATGCTCCCCCGACACCGAGAGGCTCACCGACCCGGCGGCCACCTTATCATTTTTGGTGCCCCGGGTTAACACGACCTGGAAGCGGTAGCCGCGTTCGCTCCCGTCCGAATCGACGACCAAGTCCTGGATCTGAATGCCCTTCTCACGGTCGGGTGCGAAGATGCCTCGATAGAACGCGACCTCCTCCTTGAGACTGTGAACTGTGTCCTGCAGCGTGCGCAGGCGCTCGTTGATGTGCTCGTAGGCAATGCGCTCCACCTGTTGCGCCCGGGTGAGCACCGTGAGCCGCCGGCGCAGCTCGGCGTTGTCCCCGGACAGGATCCGATTCTCGTGCTGGAGCTGCCGGCGAGCGTCGGTGACGGATTCGAGCTCGACCTTCAGCGCTCGCGCGGCATGCTGCTGTTGCAGGTAGACCGCGCCCGTGACGACGACCATCAACGAGACCACGCCCAATATCGACCGCACTGGCCGATGGGGCTTGATTCTCACGCCATTCATGGTGCGACGGTGGCAGGACGGTGACGAGCACGGCGGAAATTGGCGCTCGGGCAGCCCGAGGCCGCTCACCGTCCGGCGCCGACAGATTGCTATACTGTCTGCTCTTCGACGCGAAAGATGCTAGGTTCCGTCCTCCGGGGTGTCAACGAAGGCGCGCCGGCGCGAACCGACATCCGCGTCCCTCGCCATCGGAGCGGGATTGCAAGTTGCTCTGGATCAAGGCGTTCCACATCATCTTCGTCATTGCATGGTTCGCCGGCCTGCTCTACCTGCCACGCCTCTTCGTCTATCACTCGTCGAGCGACGACCGGCGGAGCCGCGACCGCTTCGCCCTCATGGAGCGCAAGCTGTTCGCCATCATGAGCATCGGAGGCGCCGGCGCCCTCGCGTTCGGCCTCTGGCTGCTCGTTCGCCATACCTGGGTCGCCTACCACGACGCATTGTGGCTGCATCTGAAGCTCGTCCTCGTCGTCCTCCTCCTCGCCTTCCATCTCTACTGTGCGAAGCTCATGCGCGAATTGGCCGCGGACTCCCGTGCGCACCGTCCCGTCTTCTTCCGCATCCTGAACGAGGTGCCGGCCCTGTTGATGATAGCGGTGGTCCTGCTGGTGGTGGTCAAGAGGCCTCTGTGATCAGTCCGGGTCGAATGGGGGAGAGCGCCGCGGTGTCCGCTCGGCCGAGGCGTGGCGCGGCCCGGGCATCAGGCCCTTTCGAAGCTGCCTTCCATCCTGGGACCGGAATCGGGGCGGCAAGGTCAGTACGGTACGAGTAAAGCGGGCTCGGCGGAGATCGCCTGGAGGAAACAACCCATGCCGCGTATGGTCCACTGCGTCGTACTCGAGCGCGAGGCGGAAGGATTCGATGCACCTCCGCACCCCGGAGAGCTCGGAGAGCGGATCTACGAGCACGTATCCCGAGAGGGATGGCGGGAGTGGCTGCAGCGCCTGCAGATGATCATCAACGAGAACCAGCTCAACACCGCCGATCCCGACAGCATCACCCTCATCGAGAAGCACATGCTCGGATTCTTCTTCGACGAAGGCGACTACGGCGGCCTGCCGATGGGCTTTCGAACGGCAGGCGCGAAGAAGTAGCGCCCGAGCGTCCCGCATCTACCCCCCGGGGCCCGCGCCCGTCCCCGGGCCCCGTTCCAGGCGCCAGGCCGGAGCGACCACGACGCGCAGTCGGGAGTACGCTTCGCGCAGCGCCGATTCGACCTCCCGGGCCGCGGGGGCGCGGGCGAACACGAACCCGAGGTAGCTCCCGCCTTCCGGCAGCGGGACCAGCTCGTAGCCCTCGCGTACCGCGATCACCACATCCTCGACACCGGCGACACGGGACGCCTCGAGGACTCCTTCCACCCGCCGCAGAGTGCCGGCTTCCTTGGTGGGAATCATCAGCACTCCGGCCGCCCCGCGGCCCGGCTCGAGGGTCAGGGGCCGGCCGAGGGCGTGGGCGAGCACGAGCTCTTCCAGTGAACGCCCGGCACCGAAATCGAGCAGTCGCGCGCAGTCGCCGCCGATGGTGCGCGCAGCGACCTCGATGACCCACGCATCCTGCCCATCGACGCGCAGCTCCGCATGCACGGGCCCTTCGCGCAGTCCGTAGGCCCGACAGACCTCGGCCACCCGCTCGACAATCCGGTCCTGTCGCGAAGGGGGGAGACGCGACGGCGTGATGTAGTAGGTCTCCTCGAAGAAGGGACCATCCAGGGGATCCGGCTTGTCGAAGATCGCGAGCCGACAAAGGTGCCCCTCCCGCAACATCCCTTCGACCGCCACCTCGAAGCCGGGGATGAAGTCCTCGACCAGCAGCGTTCCGTTCTCTTCCGGGTCGCCGCACTCCGCGACGATACGCTCGACTCTGCCGCAGGCCGCGAGCAACTGCTCCGGAGTGTCCGCCCTGATGACGCCCCGGCTCGCCGCGAGTGCCAGGGGCTTGACCACGCAGGGGTAGCCCACCCCCACGATCTGTGGGGGCCGGGGGCGGCGCAGGTCGATCGTGCGGAAGCACGGCACACGCACTCCCGCGGTCGCCAGCGCCGCCCGGGCAAGGTCCTTCCGGCGCGCGATGCGGGCCGCGGAAGGGGGATTGTGAGGAAGCCCGAGGGTCGCCGCCACCCGGCTCGACAGCTCCGTCGCGGCGTCGTCCGTGGCGACGACCGCCGCGACCGGTCGCCGGCGCGCCGCGTCGAGCAGAACCTTCTGCGAGCGCCCGGGATCGCCGAAATCGATATGCACTCCGCCGGCCACTTCCGGAATCAGCGAGTGGCGCCCATCGGAGGCGAGCACCAACTCCACCCCGAGGGTGGTGGCGGCGGCGAAGTAGGCCGGAATCCGGTAGCTGTGCGCAGGAGCGATCAGGAGCACGCGGGCCGGGGAGGCGTTCCGCTCCCCGGTCCGGACGAGCGCGTGCGTCGCCTCAGGCGCGGCCAGCCGCGCCGCAGCCTCCGCACATGCCGCTGCCCCCGGTAGACTGGAACACGTTGTTGAACACGAACGTTGCCCCCGTCTCACGCGTGACGTAGTCGATCTCCGCGCCGGCCATGTAGTGAATCGCGACCGAGTCGACGTAGATGTCGAAGCCGTCGCCTTCCAGAACGCGGTCGAAGGCGGTGCGACGGTCGGTGAAGGTCATGCCGTAAGCCATACCGGCACAGCCGCCGCCCGTGACGTAGATCCGGATGGCCTGGATCTCGTCGTCTTCGACCTCGTTGAAGAGCCGGGCGAGCTGCGTGCTCGCGGCATCGGTCAACGCGATCTCGTCCAATCCGATGCTCGTATCGAAACTCGGCTCCGCGCTCATCGCGAACCTCCGTGGGAATCGAGGGCCGACTATAGCGGGCCCGCGGCGAATCCGCCAAATCAGATCTCGACCATCTCGAAGTCTTCCTTGCGCGCGCCGCAGTCGGGGCATACCCAGTTCGGGGGCACGTCCTCCCACTTCGTTCCCGGTGCGATGCCCTCCTCCGGCAGGCCCTCGGCCTCGGAGTAGATCCACCCGCAGATCACGCACATGTAAGTCTTCATCTTCGACCCTGAGCCCTCGCGATTCGGTGATTCTCTCACCGCCGGCAGAGCTTGAACAAGCAGTACGCCCGCGCCCCGACTCGGCCCGTGCCGTGGCGCGCAGGGCGCTTCAGGGCCGCCGCCACCCCGGGGCTGATGGGTTCTCTTGACCGTGTCCAATAAATTCAAGGGGTCATGTCGATCGCCGAGCGTTTCGGGAGAAGTCGTCGCCAAGCGAAGAAAGAGCTTCTGCATCAAGGAGCTACGCTGTCCGACGGCGAACCGGGACGGCCGAGAACACATTTGCCTTGGCCGCCACCCCGCGCTCATGGCGCCTCACCCTCGTGGCGGATAGTATTCACCGTTTGTTTCGGCTTCGCGAGAATCAGGCAGATGCAGGCGACCGAGGATCTCCGTATCCATTCCATCCGGGAAGTGATCACCCCGGCCGCACTCCACCTCGAGCTTCCGATTACGGAGCGTGCGGCGGAGACCGTCGTTCGCACCCGCAGCGCGATTCAGCGGATCATCCACGGCGAGGACGACCGCTTGCTGGTGATAAGCGGCCCGTGTTCGATCCACGATCCGAGGGCAGCCGGAGAGTACGCCGAGCGCCTGTCCGGTCCCCGCGAGACATTGGGCCGGGATCTGCTCATCGTGATGCGGGTGTACTTCGAGAAACCGCGCACCACGATCGGATGGAAGGGGCTGATCAACGACCCCGACCTGAACGGCAGCTTCGACATCAACCGGGGACTGCGCTTGGCGCGCGAGCTGCTCGTCGCGCTCAACGACTCCGGCATTCCCGCGGGAGTCGAGTTTCTGGACATCCTCACCCCCCAGTACCTCATGGACCTGGTGAGTTGGGGCGCCATCGGCGCCCGCACCACCGAGAGCCAAGTCCACCGGGAGCTCGCGTCGGGTCTTTCCTGCCCGGTGGGCTTCAAGAACGGAACCGATGGAAACCTCAAGATCGCGATAGACGCGGTACGCGCCGCCCGACACCCCCACTGCTTCCTCTCTTTCACCCAGAGCGCGCAGTCGGCCATCTTCGAGACCTCGGGGAACGACGACACGCACATCATCCTGCGCGGCGGCAGCGACGCCCCCAACTTCGATGCCGCGAGCGTCGCGCGGGCGGCGAGAGGCCTGAGCGAAGCGGGGCTCGAGGAGCGCCTGATGATCGACTTCAGCCATGCCAACAGCCGAAAGGACTACGAGCGGCAACGGGAGGTCTGCCGGGACGTGGCCGCTCAGCTCGCGCAGGGGCAGCACCGGGTGGCCGGTGTGATGATCGAGAGCCATCTCGAGGCGGGCCGACAGGACACGTCCAACGGGCGGGACCTGACCTATGGCCAGAGCATCACCGATGCCTGCATCGGCTGGGAGGATACCCTGGAGATGCTGGACGAGCTTGCGGCGGCGGTGCGTGAACGCCGGCGACTGTCGCACGGGCAACGCGGCGCGTGAGGATGGCGCGCGACCGCTACCAGCCGGGAATCTGGCGGGCGGCGATTGCGCGGTCTTCGAGCATGATCGGAATGCCCGCCTCGACCGCATAGAGGGTCTTGCCGTCGGTGGTGATGAGGGCTTCCTCGAGAGCCCCTTCCACCCTGGTTCCGTCCGCACGGACGAGTCCGCTGCGCTCGAGATGCCGGTTGAGGATCGCGAGCTTGTCTTTCGGAAGGCGCCGGATCGGTACCCGGCTCACCGGACACACGAGGATCTCGAGCAAACGCTCGTCAACCGCCAACGCTCTCGCCTCCCATCGCCTGCGCGCGGCGCCTTCGTTCATCCTTGAGCATCTGCGCGAGCCGGAAGGCGAGCTCGAGACTCTGGCTCGCGTTGAGACGGGGGTCGCAGTGGGTATGGTAGCGATCCGCCAGATCCTGCTCGCTAATCGCCTGCGCTCCGCCCGTGCATTCGGTGACGTTCGCGCCGGTCATCTCGACGTGAATGCCCCCCGCGTAGCTGTCCTCGGCCTCGTGCACCTCGAAGAAGCGCCGTACCTCGCCGAGAACGCGCTCGAAGCGCCGCGTCTTGTAGCCGGAGGCCGACTTCTCGGTGTTGCCGTGCATGGGGTCGCAGGACCAGACGACATGCCGGCCTTCCCGCTTTGCCGCGCGCACCAGCGCCGGCAGCGCCTTCTGGACCTGCTCCGCCCCCATGCGCGAGATCGCCACCACCCGGCCGGGACGATTTCCGGGATTGAGCGAGTCGAGCAGGGTGAGCAGCTCGTCGGGCGTCATCCGAGGCCCCGCCTTGAAGCCGAGAGGATTGGACACCCCACGGAGAAACTCGACATGGGCGCCATCGGGCTGGCGGGTGCGCTCACCGATCCACAGCAGATGGGCCGAGGTGTCGTACCATCGCCCGGACGAGGAGTCCATGCGCGTGAGGGCCCGTTCGTACCCGAGCAACAGCGCCTCGTGCGAGGTGTAGAAGGCGGTCTGGCTCACTTGGGGGCTGGTCCGGGAGGTGATGCCGCAGGCCTCCATGAACTCGAGCGTTTCGCCGATGCGATCCGCCATCTCCCGGTACTGCTCGGCCCAGTGCGCCTCTCCGATGAAATCGAGGTTCCAGCCGTGGACCCGGTGGAGGTCCGCGAAGCCCCCCTGGGCGAAGGCGCGCAGGAGATTGAGCGTGGACGCCGCCTGAGCATAGGCCTGCAGCATGCGGGAGGGGTCGGGGGTGCGGGCCGTGAGGCTGAAATCGATGCCGTTGACGATGTCGCCCCGGTAGGCCGGCAGCCCCACCCCGTCGCGCTCTTCGACGGGGTGGGAGCGGGGTTTCGCGAACTGCCCGGCGAGGCGGCCCACCTTGACCACCGGGCATCCGGCCCCGAAGGTGAGCACGACCGCCATTTGCAGCAGCACCCGAAACGTGTCCCGGATGTTGTCGGGATGGAACTCGGCGAAGCTCTCGGCGCAGTCCCCACCCTGGAGGAGGAAAGCCTCCCCCCGGCACACCCGGGCGAGCTCCGCCTCCAGCCGCCGCGCCTCCCCGGCAAAGACCAGCGGGGGGTAGCGGGAGAGCCGCCCTTCGACTTCGGCCCGCGCCGCCGCGTCCGGGTACTCCGGCTGCTGGGCAGCCGGGCGACTCGTCCAGGTGTCGGGGCTCCAGGTCATCGGCCTCGCTCTCTGCGATGCTTCACCGAGAGCGCCGGGGGACCGGATCGTAACCGCTCGTCCCCCAGGGATGGCAGCGCAGCAGTCGTCCGAGACTCATGACCCCCCCGCGCAGCGCGCCATGCTCCGTGACCGCTTCCACCGCGTAGGCGGAGCAGGTCGGCAGATGCCGGCAGCAGGGAGGGAACGCAGGCGAGATCGCGTACTGGTAGGCGCGCACCAGAGCCCGCAGGATCCGGGCGGGGACGCTCGCTTGCGCTTCGCGCCCGGCGCGTCCGCGTCCAACCCGCATTGCTCACCGACCTCCTGCTGCGGACGCCGATCCGCTCTCGGTGAACGCGCATACTCCCTCGAGCCACTTCGACATAGTCATTACATCGTCATTACCGGCCATTACATCGTCACTCCCTTGGTGAGCATGCCAAGGGGGCTGTGCCCCCCGCTGTCGCGCAAGGAACATCGCGGCATTCTCTCGTATACGAAAAATCAATGGCTTATCGAAGTTCCATGGAAGCGGGAACCCATGTCGCTACTCTGCCTTCAGTGCCTCTCCGTCCGTGCGCCCACCCATCGCGGCGTCTCGACGCCGTCGCCACGAAGCTCGCTGAGCAATGCGGGCTAGTCACGGCCCACGGTCTCGAGCGTGCGCCGGGCGGGCCGCCACGTGCTGCCCTCCGGTCCGTCTTCCAGCGCGATCCCCAGCCCCTGGAGCTCGTCGCGTATCCGATCCCCGTGCTCGAAATCGCGGTTCATGCGGGCGAGGTGCCGCTCCGCCACGAGACGGTTTATCCTTCCTACGTCCACCCCGTCTCCGAAACGCTTGACGAACCATTCGTCGGGCTCGTGCTGCAGCACGCCGAGAAGGGCGCCGGCGTGCTCGAGCCCGGCCCGGGCTTCCGCTCTCGCTCGCGCATCCTTGGCGCGGTTGGCCCGATGGGCGGCGGCGGAAAGCTCGGACAGGGCCACCGGCGTGTTCAGATCGTCCTCGAGCGCTTCCACGAGCGCCGCGGGCGGCTCGGTGCCCTCGGCCGGCGACACGTCGGCAAGGTGGCGGAGGGTGCCATAGAGACGATCGAGACGGCGCGCCGCCTGCTCGAGCGCCTCGTCGCTCCAGTCCCGCGGAGTGCGGTAGTGCGCCGAGAGCAGGGCCAGGCGGATCGCCTCTCCCGGCGCCCGCGCCAGGAGCTCCTTCACGAGGAGAGAGTTGCCGAGCGACTTGGCCATCTTCTTGCGGCCGATGTTCAGGTAGCCGTTGTGCAGCCAGTAGCGCGCGAAGGGAGCGCCATCGTGCGTGCACACGCTCTGGGCGATCTCGTTCTCGTGGTGCGGAAAGATCAGATCGCTGCCGCCGGCGTGGATGTCGATGGTCGTCCCGAGGTGCGCCCGGGCCATGCAGGAGCACTCGATGTGCCAGCCGGGACGCCCCCTGCCCCAGGGACTGTCCCAACCCGGCAGCACGGGCGGAGACGGCTTCCACAGCACGAAGTCGACCGCGTCCTTCTTGTAGGGCGCCACCTCGACGCGGGCACCGTCGATCTGCTCGTCCCGTTTCTGTCGGGAGAGCCGCCCGTAGTCGGGAAAGGAAGGTACGTGGAAGAGCACGTGGCCTTCCGCCTCGTAGGCGTGACCCTTCGCGATCAGCGTCTCGATCATGTCCACCATCTGCGATACATGGTCGGTCGCCCGGGGCTCGACGCTCGGCTCGAGCACCTGGAGCGCACGCATGTCGTCGTGGTAGGCCCGGGCGTACCTGGCGCTGATCACGCCGATATCCACGCCCTGCGCCTGCGCCGCAGCGTTTATCTTGTCGTCGATATCGGTGAAGTTGCGCGCGTAGACCACCTGGGGATAACGATGCCGGAGCACGCGGAAGAGCAGGTCGAAGACCACCGCGGGGCGGGCATTGCCGATGTGCGGATAGTCGTAAACCGTGGGCCCGCACACGTACATGGTGACTCGCGCCGGATCGAGCGGCTCGAACACCTCCTTGCGGCGCGTCAGTGTGTTATGGAACTGCACGAAAACGAGTACTTCAATGATCGAACGAACCCTCCAATCAATGCTATCAGCAAGCCTGCGAGGCAGCGAGGGTGCGCCGGGCGCAACCGGGAACATCCGGAAGTCGATGTGGGACCTTCGCCCGGACATCCGATCCCGTCATTCCCGCGCCTCCTTCCGTCATTCCCGCGAAAGCGGGAATCCATTCCGGTCAACGAACCCCGAAGCTCGAGTTTTGAAGAGCCCCGCGGGCGCAACGCCGGGACGGCGCCCGGCGGCGCGGCGCTGCGTCTTCGCGTTCGCGGCGCTGGTTCTCTCGGCGGCGCTCCCGGTCCACGGGCAGGCGCTGCGCGACGGACTGAGCGTTGCCTGGGGAAATCCTCCCGCTCCCCCGCTCGCCCTCGAGGACATCGAGGGCCGGGAACACCGTCTCACCGACTTGCGGGGTCGGGTGGTCGTGGTCAACTTCTGGGCCACGTGGTGTCCGCCCTGCGTCGAGGAGATGCCCGCTATGCAGCGCATGTTCGATGTCCTGAGCGAGGAGGGCGTGGCGGTCCTCGCGGTGAACGCGGGAGAGAGCGCGGAAGCGATCCGGAGCTTCGTCGCGTCCTTCGATCCCCTCCTGACCTTCCCTCTGCTCAGGGACCCCGACGGCGACACCTTCGCGCAGTGGCGGGTACGCGGCCTGCCTCACACCTTCGTCATCGACCCTTCGGGAAACCTCGCCTACAGCGCGGAAGGCGCGCGCCAGCTCGACTCGCCGCACATCATCGGCCTGCTGAGGGACTTGATAACGAGTTAGCCCGCATTTTACGCGAAGCTTCGTGAGCTGCGGGTGTCGAGACGCCTTGGAACGCGGGCGCACGCACGGAGAGACACTGAAGATATGGTAGTAACTCATGCTTCGGAACGCTGGAATCAGCAGGACCATTCAGAAGTCGAGTTGCGGGGTTCGAAGTACTGGAATCAGGCGA
>CAYFYD010000028.1:0-16470 GCA_964347195.1 uncultured Ectothiorhodospiraceae bacterium | reverse complement strand
GATCACTCCCGCGGTGACCGCCCCCACCAAGAGCAGCAACAGGCGGTTGAACACGAGGGTGCGGGCGCGCACGAGGTGCTCCGCCCGTTCCATCCAGCGCTCGCAGAACACCCCGAGCCTCGACTCCCACTGCGGCATGCCCTCGAGCGCCGCGACCACCGCGATCAACTGCGGCTCCGGAAAGCCGTGCCCGGTCGCTGCCATCGCCTGCCCGAAGCCGAGGCCCCGGTTCATGTTCGCCGCGATCGCCGCGATCCGATGGCGCACGTAGCGCGTGCCCCCGCGGGCGAGCGCCGCGAAGGTGCGGTCGTTCAGATCGAGTCCCGCGCTTGCGCACTCTATCGCCGTCAACAGAAAGGCGAGACCCGTGACCATCCGTATCCACGAGAACGGCACCATGCGGTCCGCCGTTGCGCGCCCCGGTCCGGTCCACACCACCCCGAGCCACGCCACCGCAGCGAGCGCTCCCCCCGCCGCGATCCCGATCCACAGGATCTCTTCGGCCACCCACAGGCACAGCCCGCCCGCGTTCCGCGACCACTCGGGCCAGCCGCTCATCGGGTAGTAGTCCGCGAGCTGCGGGACGAAGAAGGCACCGGCCCCCCAGATCACCCCGCCGAGGGCCATCACCAGGAGGCACGGTCCCGCGAGGTTCGCCCACAACGCCATGAAGAGCTTGTCCTGCACCTCCGCGACCCGCGCCGCGGCTGCGAACACCGCGACCGCGTCGGTCCGGCCGAAGGCCTGGAACACCAGCGCCTCGCCGCCGGAGGCCGTCCTTCCCACTGCCGTGCTCAGATGTCCGGTCTTGACCGCGTCCTCGAGGCCCTGGATCCGGGCGGCGATCGAGTGTTTTCCCTGCAGCACGTACATCTCCCGCACCAGGGGAAAGACCCGCTCGATCTCGAACCCCGACTCGAGCAGATTGGCGCACAGGCGCCACATCGCGATGCGCTCCTCGCGTCCGATGCGTCCGATGCGTCCGATCATGGGGTGCCCGCCTCAGCTTCCGACCACGCTGAGCTCCGGGCGTGCGCTGCGGCGTTTCGCAGGCATCATTCCCTTCGCTACCGCGTCGGCGGGATCGACCCTTCCCGCGGCGATGAGCCCCGCGACGCGCTCCTCGACCGGGACCCCTCCGAGCGCCTCTCGCCAGTAGCGCAGCGCTCCGATCGGATCGCGCCCGCGGACGAACTCGAGGTAGCCCTCGTCGGGGACGATCATCTCGGCCACTACGGTGCTCTTCGCGTAGCCACGCCACGCGAGATCGCCGATCGCCGCCTCGCGCCGGCACACAGGACACCCCTTCGGGTTGCGCACGAAGAGTCCGTCACTCGACTCGATCTCACGCTCCAGCCACCGGGGGAGGCGCCCCTTCGCGGGCAGCCGGCACGCCTCGCAGAGCACCGGCACCAGCACCTGCTTCATCAGCAGCGCGAAGTTGCCGGGTTTGCACAGTTGCGCCGGCGGCACCCCGAAGTCGAGGAGGCGGAACACGATCCCGTTGGCGGAGTCCGCGTGTATCGTCGTCCAGACTTGGTGCCCGGTATCGACGAAACGCATCACCTGGCGTGCCGCCTCCGCGTCCCGGATCTCCGAGACCATCCCGCTCGAGGGGTTGATGCGACAGAAGTGCATCAGCGCCCGCGCGAACGCCTTGCCACGGTCCTCGCCCTGGGCGGCGGTCGATACCGCGGTCTGCACCGCGCCCCGGATCGGGTACTCCACCGGGTCTTCCACCGTCACCACGTTGAGCGTACCCCCGAACTCCTCCTGCTGGCGCTCCAGACACACTGCCACGGTCGTCGATTTGCCGGAGCCCGTCTCCCCTCCGATCATCACCGCGCCGCGCAGCGTGCCCCGTATTCGCGCCAGCACCTGACACTCCGCATCGGTGAACCCGAGCTCCTCCAGTCCCTTGGCGTCCACCGCGTCGTGGTAGAACAGGCGCATGTACAGGTGCTGGCCTCGCGGCTCGGAGCGCCCGCGCTCGCCGCGCACCGCCACCACCCCTTCCGGCACGTGCAGCCGCTTCGAGTCCCGAATGGCGAAGCCCTGGGTCGCCCGTTCCTGGTAGCTCGTCTGCTCGCTGCCCTCCTCCTTGACGTAGAAGGCGACCCGCATCGCGGCCAGGCCCTCCTCCACGCGCATCGCGTCGCCCAACTGGTAGCGCCGGCCGTTGACGATGAGATACATCCGCGCCGCCGTGTCGCTGGTCAGGAACACGAGGTCGCTCGCCCGCACTTCCGCGGCCCGCCGCAGACCCTCCTCCACCAGTTGCCGGGCGCGCCCGTCGACCGCCCGCGTCCCGCGCTCTCCTCCCGCCTCGACCGCGCTCCGCACCTCGCGCCATGCCCTGGCGATGTCCCCGATCGGGCGCACCTCCCGTACCCGCTCCGGCGGCACCAGGCCCGTCGCACGCAGCAAGGCGAGCTTGGTCAACACGTCGACGTCGATGTCGTAGCCCTCGGCGAGCCACACCGTGCCGTCGTCGAAGATCGCGCACACGTCACGCACTCTCTGATCGATGCGCGGCGACGCGACGAGCCTCACCGCCAGCCCTCCCCGTCCGTCGCGCCCGGGGAGCCCTCAGGGCCGGGAAGCTGCCACTGCCGGTCGCCGGCGGCCGCCCGCACCGAGACCGGACGCACCCGGATCGAGACCACCTCGATGCCGCCCGGCAGCTTGTCTCCCGCCCGGACCCACCAGCGTTCGACGCCATCCGAGACTCCGGCGAACAGCTCGCTCCCGCTGCCGTAGACCGTGAACCATCGGTAGAGCCGGCTGCCGTCGCCTTTCCCGGTGCGTCCGGACGCCAGGGACGCCGTCCCGTGCGCCCCGCCCCCCGCGGCCCCGGGGCCCTGATTCCGGGATGCGGGAAGCAGCGCCGGCAGCCGGCCGGAGCCGTCCTTCGCCCCCGCACCGCCCGCGTGGGTGGCGAGCAGCTCCACGAGCTCCTCTTCACCCCGGACGATCTCGCTGACGAGCTCCTGCCGTTCTCGACAGAGCTTCAGCACTTCCACTTCCACCGCCGCGAGGTCGACTACCTCATGACGCTCGACCGCCTGCAGGTACGCCGCGCGCAGATGCTCCCGCGGGCACTCGTCGAGCACCTCCCGGGCGGAGACGAGTGCGGGCACGCACATCGCAGCCACCCCTACAGCCCATGTCGCTCCGAGCTTCCTGCTCACCGTGTCTCCACCTCCCCGTCCCTTGCTCGCGTCCGATCCGCCGCTCCCGACCGGGCGCGCCCGGGCGTGCGTCCTCCGGCTTCCCCTCCCGCCCCGACCCGGCCGGCCGGAGGCGCCCCGACCCCGCCCGAGGAAGGCAGGATCGGGACGACCACCACTGCGTCTCCGTGGCCCATGCGTTCAGTCGCCTCTCTCGGGCCGAGGGGCGACCGTGGCGCGCTCCGCCAGCTCCGTCCTCCACGGCGCGAGCGAGCCGGGCGGCACGTCGAAGCCGACCTGGCGGGCCGCTTCGCGCCACGGCCAGGAAGCGATTCCGTACTCGCCGAGAGAGACGTGCAGGGCGGCGGCCTCCAGCCACCAGCTCCCCTGCACCGCGCCCTCTTCACTCCGCGCCTCGACCCGGCCGTCCGGAGCGAAGGACAGGCCCACCGGCCGGCGCTTGAAGCCCAGCTCCACCACCTGTCCACCGGAGAGCCAGTCCGCGAGCAGGAAGGCGCCGTGGCGCACTCGGGGCTCTCGCGGTGCGTAGTAGAACCCGGCCCGCCAGTTCATCGCGTAGCTCGTCCGATTCGAGTCCTCGTCGAGCCACCTCCAGAACGCCCTCTCCCCTTCCACCTCGCGCGCGACCGAGTGCACTTCACCCGCGTCGTTCAGTGACCACAGCTCACGGCGCCAGGGGTTGTAGACTCCCTTGAAGCGGCCGCTCTCCACGTTCCTCAGGTGCACTCCGGGCCACTGTCCCAGCTTCTCGATGAGCTCCGGGATGTCCGTCGGCCCCCGATGAAAGGGTGCCCCCGACTCCAGCGACTCGCGAATGAGCCGGTTGGCCACCCGAAACGCCGCCGCCGCACTGCCGGCACGGCGGGAGCTCGTCACGTAGCGACCGTTGACGAGCAGCCAGGACACTCCCGGGTGCGCTTCGCTCTCCGCCCCTTGCAGCGCGCCGCTCAAGGCAGAGCCCTCCCACCACGTCCCTCGCAGCGCGGGCGAGCGGAGCGCCTCGTCGTACGCGGCATCGGCAATGCCGTGTCCGGCCAGGAAACGCCGCACCCGCAGCTCGGTGCCGAGGCGGTAGGGGTCCTCGTTCAGGACCTCCACCAGCGCCGAGTGCACCCGGTCTTCGACTCCGAGCATCCGGGCCGCCAGCAGCGCCTTTCGGTGGCTGCGCCGGTGCGCCCACGCACGCGGATCTTCCTCGCCGCGCTTCCAGACCAGCGGCAACCGCAGCACGTCCACTGTATCGGGCAGGCTCCGGCGCCACTCCCGCATCATGAGCTCGCGCGCCCGCAGGCGCGGGTCCATGTACTGGAAGGCGGTGACCACTTCGATGCGGTCGCGAGCCGGGGTGGTGAACGGCACCCCCAGCGTCGAGTACCCGCCCTCCTGCTCGCTTCCCCACGTGACCGGCCCTTCACCCAGCCCGTCGGCGAGGACCGCGCCGGCCTGAACGGCGCCCGCCAGCGCCAGCGCGGCGGCCCGGCGATGCCCGCGCGACGCTCCCGGAATACGGAGTACGAAGGGCGACATGCTTCGGCCTCCGCTCAGAAGAACCCGGCCCCGGCGCAAGGGTCGCTCGGGCGGCCGCAGTCGCACCCGCCGCCACCACCCTCGCCGGGGTCGGGCCGGTCGACGTCCTCATCACTGTCATCGCCGTCGGGAAGCTCGCAGGAGTTGTCCACTTCCTGCCACGGGCCGTAGGAGACGGTGACGAAGGGGTCGGGCTCCCACGGCAGGGTCGTGGTCGTGGTCGTCTCGGTACGCTCGAACCACACCGAGCCGGTGTACCCGGGCTCGCAGGCGCGCTCCCGCTCCGCCGTGGTGGTGTCGACGACCGTCCCCGGGTCGCCGATGGGCTGCGGCCCCTCCGTCTCGTTCCAGCAGGTGGTGCCCACCAGGACCGGCGCCCCGAGTGCTCGTTCTCCTCCGGCGCTCACCTGCATTGCCTGCCGCCAGCGTCTGGTGCCGTGCATCTCCCGGTCGAAGGGCGCGCCCTGATGCCAGGTGCACTCCTCGTTGAAGGTGCGGTGGTACACGTAGTCGTCGCGGCAGGTGTCGACCAGCACCTCCCACGGCCCGTACTGCGCCGTTCCCATCCAGTCGCCGCGCCCGTTCTGCTCGCGGCTCACCCGCCGCCCTTCGCGCACCCCCTCGCCGTGGCGCCCCGGCCCGCACTCGACATCGCGCAGCTCGTAGTCCTCGCGCGTGCGGTGCTCGAGCCAGGGATCGGGTACCGAGCGCAGCAGTGCGGCTCGCCCGCGGGGGAGCGTCTCGGTGTACATCGACGCCATGCACGCCGGCAGCGCCACCCTGCCGAGCCCCTCACCCTCCACCTGCAGGCCGTCCAGCCAGTGAAGCGGGGGCAGGGTGAGGCCGGTGTCGCTCGCGCCCAGGTAGAGCCGCGGCGCCATCTGGATGTCGCGGTGGTGTCCGCCGGTGCCCTTCGGCGCCGCGGTACCCATGTAGACCAGCAGCTCCCCGTCGCAGTAGCGGGCCCTCAGACCCGCCTCCGTCCAGTCGTCGCGCCAACCCGTGTCCCGGTCCGGCACCGCGGTCCCGCTCCAGGTGACCGCCGCGCTGCTCTCGCGTTCGATGTGGTCGGCGAGCACCTCGTGCGCCCGCGCGATCAAGCCCGCGTATCCGATGGCGTGACGGCGAAGGTTCTCGTCCGTCGCCGCGCCGGTCCCGGCCGCGCCCAGCAGGAGCGCCGCCGCGATTCCCTTCCTGACATCGATCATCGTCATCCTTCCTCTTCGGCGGGCACCAGGCGTCGCTGTACCAGGGCCCCTTTCACGGTCCATCGACCCTCCAGCCAGACCGCTTCGTGCAGGTCCAGCCACCCGATGGCCTCCAGGCGCCGGCCGAGCTCGGCGAGGGCGAGCCCGGTGCGGGCCTCGAAGGACATCCCGGCGGCGTACGTGAAGCGCAGCTCGTCGCTCACCGTCGCCAGGGCGCGATCGACCGCGCGGCGGAACTCCGCCGCACGGGGCGCCTCCCCGTCCCAGTCCTGCACCGGACTCTCGAAGCGCACCGCCGCCCACGCCTCGCTGCCCACCACCTGGCCCCGAGGCCAGCGACGGAGGCGCTGCTCGGCGATCCGCCGCGCGAGCGCCCGGTTCGCCTCCGGCGCCGCGTTCCACGTCGCCACCATCGCACCCTGCTCGAGCGCGAGCCGGGAGAGCTCGTGGCGGCTCGAGGCGTCGGCGTAGCAGCCGACCTTCGCGAGGCGCCACATCTGCGGCAGCACCGGCGGGTACGCGGCCTGGGCCTCGAGACAGCGAGCGACGAAGGCCCCCACCGGCACCCCCTGCGCCACCCACACCGGCTCCGGCTTCACCGCCGGAGACGGCGCCTCGAGCGCGGGTACCGGCGATCCGACGAGCTCGAAGCCGAGCCCCGCGGCGACGACCGCACCGAGAAGAGCGGCCCCCGCCAGCGCGACCCGGCGGCGAGCCCCCGCTCCCCCGAGCGGCACCGCGCGCAGGCGGGAGAGATCCGCACCCCGCACGACTCCGTGACCGAGGACCAGGTCCCGGGCCCCCGCGAGCAGGCCCGGAGTCGCCCACTGCGCGTTCCAGTCCGTCTTCGCCGTGCACGCCTCCCGGGCCTCCGCCACGCCGATGAACACCCGATCGCCTTCCGGCAGGATGTCCTCGCCCTTGCCCTGCACCATGAGGTAGTGGTCGTCCTGGCATGCGACGAGGGCCTGCCAGCTCTGTCCCTCGGGCGCGTCCACCGCCCGCGCGACGACGTCGGCCGCCGCCGCCAACCCGCGATAGACCCCGCCCTCGCGCTCCCCGACCGTCGCGAACCCGACCTGGTTCGCGCGCTCCGCGTACAGCCGGGCCTCGAGCTGCTGGGCGCGCTGAAAGGCGAAGTAGCGGCGCCGCGACCCGTCGCGCACCGGGATCCACACCAGCCCCGCCGCGAGCGCCACGCCGCCGATGTGCACGATGGTGCTCACAATGCCACCTCGCGCACTTCGCTCACTCCCCGGGGCTCGCCGACCCGGACCGTGAGCACGAGCACCTGCTCCGCGCGCACCTCGCGATGCTGCACATCGCCCCCCAGCCACGGGTTGTGCGCCCATCCGATGCCCCGTTCGTCGCTATGCACCACGCGGTCGGAGAACCCCGCCACGACCAGGGTCTCGCCTTCGCGGATGGACTGCTCGACGTTGATGCCCCGGGAGGCGAACTCGGGGAGCTGAATGCGGTTTCCCCCGCTCTCGACCTCGGTGAACTCGGGACGGTCCTGAAGGCTGACGAAGAGGCGCAGCAGGACTTCCTCCGGTCCCGTGATGTGGCCCACGTAGGACACCGCGAAGCCGGAAGCGACCGAGCCGGGGCGAAGCTCGGTGCCCACGCCCCCGTCGCTCGTGGTCGTCGACACCTCCGCGAGATAGGAGTTGCGCACCAGCTCGTAGTACTGCGCCGGCTTGCCGTTGAGGCTCGGCAGCCCCGCCGTCAACACCCGGCTCACCCGTCCCAGGCTGCGCAGCGCGCTCAGGGTCGCGTTGAGCGAGCTCCCCGCCCCGGCGTCGCTCGGTCGAACGATGCTGATGCCGCTCCCCTCGCCACCGATGCTGAACGTCGCGTCGTACGAGCTGCCGAACACCGTGCGCAGCGCGCCCGAGAGCTCCACCCCGAAGTCGCTCTCCCGTTCGCGCAGGACGTTCAGCACGTGAACGCTCACCATGATGGGACGCAGCACTTCGCGGTTCAGGTAGGCGAGGTACCCGCGCACCCGCGACACGTCCCGAGGCAGCCCCCGCACCACCACCGTGCCGTGCGCCTCGGACACGTCCACCCGCGTGTGCTCGGAGACGAGCGTACCCACGTGGTGTTCGATGTCCTGCCAGGGCTGGTAGCGGTACTCGGTGTCGAGAAACTGCGTGGAGAAGTTCACGCTGCGGTCCTCGTCACCTCCTCCCGAACGGTCGGAGGTCGAGCTCGCGACCCGATAGGTCTGCTCCCCGCCGAGGGCGTGGAGAATGAAGGAGACGCTCGAGTAGCGCGTCACCTCGACGACCTCGCGTTCGGGCCGATAGACCCATTCGTAGCCGAGCTCGCTCGTCCACTCGTCGAGGAGCTCGGACAACGCACCCGTCCACAGCGTCTGCCCTCCGAGCGCGCCGGCACCCGTCCGGCGTCCCGAGAAGGGCGCTTCCTCGCCCCCGGGTCCGGAGCGCGGGGGGCCGATGAGACGCACTCCGAGTCCGGTCGCCGCGGCGATGCGC
Source organism: uncultured Ectothiorhodospiraceae bacterium (assembly GCA_964347195.1). Taxonomy (GTDB): domain Bacteria; phylum Pseudomonadota; class Gammaproteobacteria; order HK1; family HK1; genus JAJEAD01. The sequence goes on along the minus strand of CAYFYD010000028.1, from coordinate 8,043 downwards.
TGCGCGAGCTCCGCGGAACGCAGCGCCCGCTCGAGCGGGATGCTGATGCCGTCCCTGCCCTGCAGGCGGGGCGGAAGCGCGTGGTCCTTCGGGGTGGAGAGGAGCACGAGTCCGGTATAGGGACGCGTTGCCTCGACCTCGAGGACCTCGTGTTCGACCTCCCGCGCGGGAAGTGCGTCGAGATGGGTCCTCGCCGCCTCCCCGACCGCACGGGCCTCGGCTGCACTGCGCGCCGTCTCGGGCAGGGGAGCGCACCCCGGGAGTGCGAAGGCGCCCGCGAGGAGCGGTACCGCCGCCGCATGCAGGAGCCTTGCAAGGACCCGGGACGGCCGCGGCCCGCACACCCGACGGAGCGTGGACGGCAGCGACGGAGGGATGAGGCGGGGGCGTCTGGCGGGCATGGGTGGTGGGTTCCTGGTTCTGTTCCCTGATCCGCCGCCCTTTGCGGCCGGCGGAGGAGCCGGGTCGCGCGGGCGGCTGCGACGGGGACGAGTGTGCTCCCGGCCCCGGGGGTGGGCGCCAGCGCCCTTCGTCCCCGCGTGTGCAGGCCGGGAGCCCGCCGGGCGTAAGCGTGCAGCGCATCGGGATGGCGAACTCACGCCCCGGGGAGTGGGCGATCCGGCCGGGCTTCGCGGCCTCCGGTCCGTTTCGGACGGAACGCGGTGGGGTCGAAGCGCAGGCGCGGCGGACGCCGCGCGTTCGCGAGGCCCGGGCGCCGCGCCCGTTCAGCGCATGCCCGTTGCGGCTCCGTCCGGCGGAGCCTCGGGGACCACCCTCGAGACGGCCGGCCTCAGCGCTCGTCGATCGGCACGTAGTCCCGGGGCGACGGGCCGGTGTAACGGGTCAGGGGACGGATGAGGATGTTCCGGTCGAGCTGCTCGAGCACCTGCACCGTCCAGCCCGGCACCCGGCCGACCGCGAAGATGGGCACGAAGAGGTCTTCGGGGATGCCGTTCAGGTAGTAGACCACGCCCGCGTAGAAGTCGACATTGACGTGCACGCCGTGGCGTGCGTACGGGGCCATCGCGTCGACCAGCGCCTGCAGGATGGCGAACCAGTGCGGCTGCCCCATCTCCCGGGACAGCCGCTCCACCCCCTCGCGCATGTGGCGCGCCCTCGGGTCCTCGGCCCGGTAGACGCGGTGCCCGAAGCCCATGATCGGCTCCCGGCGGCGGCGCTTGGCCTTGACGTAGGCGGCGGCGTTCGCGGGCTCGGCCACCTCCTGCGCCATGCGCATCACGTTCTCCGCCGCCCCGCCGTGGGCCGGCCCCGAGAGCGCGGCGACCGCGGCGGTGAGGGCGGCGTGCAGGTTGGCCTCGGTGCCCGTGACCACCCGCGCGGCGAAGGAGGAGGCGTTGGCGCCGTGCTCGGCGTGCAGCACCAGGTCCATGTCCATGAGGCGGGCGGCGTCCTCGCTCGGCTCTTCGCCCTTCAGCATGTAGAGGAAGTTGGCGGCGTGTCCGAGACGGGGGTTGGACGGCACCGGCTCGCGGCCGTTGCGGATGTGCTCGTGGGCGGCGACGATCATCGGCACCTGGGCGGCGAGGCGCACCCCCTTGCGCAGGGTCGCCTCCCGGGAGTTGTCGCCGCTTTCCGGGTCGAAGGCGCCGAGAGCGGAGACCGCGGTGCGCAGCACCTCCATCGGATGCGCGTGGGCGATGCCGCGGACAACATCGTAGACCGCGCCCGGCAGCTCGCGCCCTTCGCGCAGGCGGGCGTCGAACTCCGCGAGACCGGCGCGGTCCGGCAGCTCGCCCTCGAGGAGCAGGCAGGCGCTCTCCTCGAAGGTCGAGTGCCGGGCGAGGTCGTGGATGGAGTAGCCGCGGTAGCGAAGCTCGCCTGCGCGCCCGTCTATGAAGCAGGTGGGAGAACGGTCGAAGTAGACCCCCTTGAGGCCCCGGTGGATCTCGGCGTGCTCTTCTCCCCTACTCATCGTGTACTCCTGATGGTTGGCGGGCCGGCCGCTCCACGCCCGCATGGGGCTGCTTCCCGGATGGTGGGCGGGCCGGCCGCGCCCCGGGCGACTCCACGCCGGCATTCGTCTGCTTCCCGGATGGTACATCGGCAGGGGTGACACGCCACCCGGGGGCCGAGGCAGGGCTTGTCACGGTCGGGGGCGCCACCCACGCTCGTATGCGGCGAGGACTATCCGCGCGCAGGCCTCCGCGTCGGAGCCGGCTTCGTGATGCGTAAGCGGTATATCCAGACGCCGGCACACGTCGGGAAGCTTCGTCGGGTAGATGCTCCATACGGAACGGGCTACCTGCACGGTGCAGACGAATGGCTGCGTCGGCGGGCGCAGTCGGTGGCTCTCGCAGCAGGCCGCGAGTACGCCACGGTCAAAGGGTGCGTTGTGGGCCGCCAGAAAGTCTACGCCGGCAAGAGCAGGCAGGGCATCAGCCCATACCTCGGCGAACGTGGGCGCGTCTCTCACGTCTCTCCACGTCAAGCCGTGGATATGAGTGAAACAGAATTCTCGTGCAGGCGGACGAATCAGATGCCGTTTCAGGGCCACGATTTGACCCGTCCGTACAATCGCGATGCCGACCGCGCACGCGCTGTCGCGACTACGATTGGCGGTCTCAATGTCTATGGCCGCGAAGCTGTACCCATCCAATCCCTCTCTCCTTGCCACCGACCCGCGCCTCGAGATTCGTTTTCGTTTCAAATGAAGTGCATCGGCGCATCCATGTTCCTGTGCAGTACACGTACGATAACCACGCCATTGCTTTCCTGCACGTAGAACACGACATGAGATCGATACTCGTAACGTCTCAGTTGTGGTGCGAGCTGGTCGGCCTTGCGGCCGAGCGATGGTTGCTGCGAGAGATTTCCGAAGCGTTCATGCAGGCCATTCAAGTAGTCCTGAGCCTGCGTCAATCCGAAGTTCACGATCGTGTACTCATGGATTTCATCGAGATCGGACGCTGCTTTCCGTGACAACCTGTAGGCGGCCATCGGATAGAAGCCTGGCTTCGACTTCCTCCATGATCTGTGGTACCGTTTTGTCGCTCACGCCGCTGTCCAACCCCTCCTGAATCGCGGCCTTGAGCGTCAGAAGCTTTGTATTCCGCTCTTGGTCGCGGCGAATCAGGTCGCGAATGTACTCGCTGTCGTTGGTGAATTCACCGGTTGCTATCTGCACCTTGATCCACCGGTCTTGCTGATCGGTCAGTGTGATGGTCTTGCGCACAGTTCTCATGTCACCTCCGGATGAACGTTCACTTTGTCAAGGGTAACGGCTTGCAAACGTCAGTCAGTACTGTTGGTCAGTACCTCGACCGCAGCTTCGAGGAATGCCGAGTAGTCGAAACAGCCCCTCTGGTCCAGGAGGTCACGATACATAGGCCGCCTTGTCCGTGAACGTGAGCGCGACGATGTTTGCCGGAGTCATGAAACCTGCATTCTTCGGGGTCAGCAAGTGCACAACCCGACGGGCTACTACCTCCGTCTTCCCGGAGCCCGCGCATGCGATGATCTGGAGGCTGTTGCCGCCATGCCGGATGGCATTCTGTTGAGACGGGGTCAGTTTCACTTGCCTCGCGACCGCTGGCGCAGTCCGGTTCGGGCAAGTCCCGGCGCTCCGCATGAGGCGGGGCGGTGCATCGCGATCACTCACCATGATACCGAATCGCGCAGCCGCAGTGCGGGACGGCATGATCGTTGGAGAGTTCACCAGCCATCCCCCGATCGAGCTGCGTGGAGTGGGTCCCCGTGCGCGGCGAGCGTTTCCCGGATCGGGCCGCAGCGAGCGTCAGCAGGGGCATTCCGGCCTTGGCGCAGGTCTGCTTTAATGAGACAGTCGTCTGAGAGGTGCGGGAAACAGAGACCGCGCCAGCCGCCGGGAGCGACCCCCAGCCCGCGTACGGCTCCGCGTAGCGGTAGCGGAGACGGGCGGTGTTCATGTGGGGCCGCCCCGGCACCGTGAAGACGGCCCCCGGACGCCTGCCTGGCGGAGGGGAGACGGCGAGGTTTTCTTCCGGTCCGCTTCGCACCGGAGGCGCCGGCCCTTCGAGGCGCAGGAGCATTTCATGCTGCGATCCGGCCGCGCATCGCGGACTGCGGTTGACGGTGCCGGCAGATTGGGGCGGCCCGGGAGCACGAACGAGGGGGAATCGGCACGCCAATCGCGCGTGGAGGGCGCGTCGCCAGCGCGACTCCGACCAGCATGAAATGGTCCTGGTTCGCGGCGGCGGGCGTCTTGCCATGGCAGGGCGGCGAGGCAAAGATCCGGCGAGAGCGCGAGCGCGCCGGGTGCGTCCGGAGGGAGGAGAAGTTGAACCGGGAGTCGATGGAGTTCGATGTCGTCATCGTCGGCGGCGGGCCCTCCGGACTGAGCGCCGCGATCCGGCTTCGCCAGCTCGGCCTGGAGCACGGCCGGGACGTCTCGGTGTGTCTGGTGGAGAAGGGATCCGAGATCGGTGCGCACATCCTCTCCGGTGCGGTGGTCGAGCCGCGCGCTCTGAACGAGCTCGTCCCGGACTGGAAGGAGCGCGGTGCGCCGCTCCACACGCCCGCGACCGAAGACCGCTTCGTGTTTCTCACCGAGCGGCGTGCCGTTCGCCTGCCGACGCCGCCCCAGATGCACAATCGGGGCAACTACATCGTCAGCCTCGGCAACCTCTGCCGCTGGCTCGCCGAGCAGGCGGAAGCGCTGGAAGTCATGATCTTCCCCGGCTTCCCCGCCTCCGAGGTGCTCTACGCCGAGGACGGCGCGGTGCGCGGCGTCGCCACCGGCGACATGGGAGTGGGACGCGACGGCGAGCGCAAGGCGACCTTCGAACCCGGGGTGGAGCTCCTCGCCCGCCAGACGATCTTCGCGGAAGGCTGCCGGGGCCACCTCACCAAGGGGCTCTTCGAGCGCTTCTCGCTGCGTGAGGGAGCCGATCCGCAGACCTACGGCATCGGCATCAAGGAGCTCTGGGAGGTGGAGCCGGCGAAGCACCGTCCCGGGACCGTGCTGCACAGCATCGGCTGGCCGCTGGACCGCTCGACCTACGGCGGCTCCTTCCTCTACCACCTCGAGGACCGCCAGGTCGCGGTGGGCTTCGTCATCGGCCTGGACTACCGGAATCCCCACCTGAGCCCCTTCGACGAGTTCCAGCGTTTCAAGACCCACCCCGCGATCCGTCCCCTCTTCGAGGGCGGGCGCCGCGTCGCCTACGGCGCACGGGCCATAAACGAAGGCGGCTTCCAGTCCATTCCCCGACTGACCTTCCCGGGCGGCATGCTGGTCGGCTGCGCCGCCGGCTTCCTGAACGTGCCCAAGATCAAGGGCACCCATACCGCGATGAAGACGGGTATGACGGCGGCGGAGGCGGTGTTCGACGCGCTCGCTGAAGAAGGGGCGCGCGAGGTCAGCGACTACCCGGAGCGCCTGCGCAAGAGCTGGGTATGGCCGGAGCTCCAGCGGGTGCGCAACATCCGCCCCTCGTTCCGGTACGGCCTGTGGGGCGGGCTCGCCTACGCCGGCCTGGACACGTATCTGCTTCGCGGCCGGGCGCCGTGGACCTTCCGCCACCATCCCGACCACACCCGGATGAAGAAAGCGAGCGAGTGCCCGAGGATCGCCTATCCCCGGCCCGATGGCATGGTGAGCTTCGACAAGAACTCGTCGGTGTACCTGTCGGGGACCAACCACGAGGAAGATCAGCCGGTGCACCTGACGCTGAAGGACGCGTCGGTGCCGATCCGGGTCAACCTCGCCGAGTACGACGCCCCCGAGCAGCGCTTCTGTCCGGCCGGCGTCTACGAGATCGTGCGCGACGAGGACGGGTCGGAGCCCCGCCTTCAGATCAACGCGCAGAACTGCGTGCACTGCAAGACCTGCGACATCAAGGACCCGACCCAGAACATCCACTGGGTGGCCCCGGAGGGCGGGGGCGGACCGAGCTATCCCAACATGTGATGCGGCGGCAGGGAGTCGCTCCGGCGGCCCGGAAACCCACGAGAACAGGAAACGTCATGGCTGACTACCAGGCCCCGCTGCGGGAGTTCCGTTTCGTGCTCCACGAGCTGCTCGATGCCGAGGGCATGCTCGCGGAGCTGCCCGGGTTCGAGGAAGTGGACCGGGACCTCATGGACGCGGTGCTGGAGGAAGGCGCCCGGGTCTGCGAAGAGGTCGTGGCCCCCTTGAACCGCAACGCCGACGAAGAGGGTTGCCGGCTGGACGCGGAGGGCGTCAAGACCCCGCGGGGCTTCCGGCAAGCCTACGATGCGCTCCGCGAAGGCGGCTGGTTCGCGATGGCGACGGCGCCCGAGCACGGCGGGCAGGGGCTGCCCCATACGCTCGAGGTGTTCTTCGAGGAGATGCTGCAGTCCTCGTGCGTCGCGTTCAGCCTCTACAGCGGCCTGACCCGCGGCGCCTACCTCGCGATGAGCAGACACGGAAGCGAAGCGCTCCGTCGCACCTGCCTGCCGCGGATGGGCAGCGGCGAGTGGACCGGGGTCATGTGCCTCACCGAGCCTCAGTGCGGCACCGATCTCGGTCTCGTGCGCACCCGGGCCGAGCCCCACGGGAACGGCAGCTACCGGGTGCGCGGCACGAAGATATTCATCACCGGCGGGGACCAGGACCTCACCGAGAACATCGTGCACCTGGTGCTCGCGCGCCTGCCGGACGCACCGCCGGGGGTGAAGGGCATCTCCATGATCGCGGTTCCGAAGCGTCTGCCCGGCGCGAACGGCGCCCCGGACGCACCGAACGCGGTCGGGGTCTCCTCCATCGAGCAGAAGATGGGCATCAAGGGGGCTTCCACCTGCGTGGTGAACTACGAGGACGCGACCGGCTGGCTCGTGGGCGAGCCCCACCGCGGCCTGCAGGCGATGTTCTCGATGATGAACCACGAACGCCTGATGGTGGGCCAGCAGGGCCTCGCCCTCGCCGAGACCGCCTACCAGAACGCGGCCCGCTACGCGCGCGAGCGCCGGCAGGGCCGCTCGCTCTCGGGTCCCGCCGCACCCGATCAGCCCGCGGATCCCATCATCGTCCACCCCGACGTGCGTCGCATGCTGCTCACCGCCCGCGCCGGCAACGAGGCGGCGCGCGCGCTCTTCGCCTGGGTGTCGCTGGAGGTCGACGTGGCCGAGCGCCATCCCGGCGCGGAGCGCCGCGCGGAGGCCGAGGACCTCGTCGCCCTCCTGACCCCGGTGATCAAGGCGTACTTCACCGACCATGGCTTCGAGGCCTGCAACCTCTGCCAGCAGGTGCTGGGCGGCCACGGCTACATCCGCGAGTGGGGCATGGAGCAGTTGGTGCGCGATGCGCGCATCGCACAGATCTACGAGGGCGCCAACGGCATCCATGCCCTGGACCTGGTCGGCCGCAAGCTGCCCATGCACGGCGGGCGCCCGATGAAGCGATACCTCGCGCGGCTGGCCGCGTTTCTCGCCGCGCACCGCGACGACCCCGAGATGGCGGAGTTCGTGGCGCCGCTCGAGAGTGCCTACGCCGACCTCGCGGAGGCCACGCGGTGGGTCCGGGAGGCCGTGGCCCGCGACCCGGAGGAGACCGGAGCGACGTCCTACGACTTTCTGCGCCTGATGGGACTCACCGCGCTCGGACACATGTGGGCACGCTCGGCCCGGGTCGCGCTGGACCGGGCAAAGGGGGACAACCGCGGCTTCTACGAGGCGAAGCTCGCAACCGCGCGCTTCTACATGACGCGCCTCCTTCCCGCCACCGCGTCGTTGAAGCGCACGCTGTCGGCCGGCGCCGGCGCGCTGATGGCGATGGACGCGGAGGCGTTCTAGTGTCCTGTCCAAGAAAGCGGACGGGGCGTTGCGGGCTCGCCGGCGGGCTTGCGCACTCGGTCCCTCGTCGTCTCCGCCGCCGCGCTGAGGAGGGGACGTCATCAGGAGGCCCTGTGGATTCCCGCTCCCGCTTTCGCTGGGGGCAGGCCGGACATGCCCGCGTGGAAGAAACGGGAGATGCCTGCCCCCGCTTTCGCTGGGGGCAGGCTTTGCGCGGGAATGACTTCGGGAACACTCATGCCGTCATTCCCGGAACGCCCATGCCGTCATTCCCGGAACGCCCATGCCGTC
>CAYFYD010000027.1:1066-17171 GCA_964347195.1 uncultured Ectothiorhodospiraceae bacterium | reverse complement strand
GGTTTGTCCGTTATTGAGGCACGGTTGGGCGGGAATGACGGATGGGGGTGCGGGAATCACATCATCTGTACGAGATGCTTTACTCCCGCGGCAGCCACCAGCCCCTCCATGGCCGTCATTCCCGCGCAAGCGGGAATCCACTGCTCCGGGGTCCGAACGGCGACGGCTTGTGTCGGTCATTCCCGCGCAAGCGGGAATCCACTGCCTGATTCACTTCGGTGTGCACATGGGGGATGCGTGGGTTCATCCACGTCATTCCCTTGGTGGGGCGAAAATCCATCGCCTGATTCCAGCATCTCGAACCCGAAGCTCGAGGGTGGCGGAGACGGCTCTCCGTCCATCCCTCGCGGCCGGCCCGCGCCGCGTCCCCCTCCCCCAAGGTCATCCCACGCTCCGTGTGCCTGATGCAAACGAGGGGCGGGGAGGGCGCTCGGCGAGCGCGATTCGGTGTTACATTCCCGCGCGCTTTCGCGCATGCGGCGCTCGTGTCCGGTGGCGACCTCGACTTCCAAGCGGATCCTGCTGACCGGCGCAAGCTCGGGGATCGGCCTCGCGGCCGCTTCGCGCCTCGCCGAAAGGGGACACCGGGTGTGGGGGACTTCGCGGGATCCGGCACGGCTGCCGCGCATCCCGGGCCTCCACCCCGTCGCTCTCGATCTGCGCTCTCCGGACTCCATCGAGGCGGCGGTGGCGGACGCGCGCCGGGCCGCGGGAGCCTTCGACGTGCTCGTCAACAACGCGGGCAGCGGTCACTTCGGCCCGCTCGAGCATCTCGGCGACGAGGTGGTCAAGGACCAGTTCCAGGTCCTGGTCTTCGGCCCGCTGCAGATCATCCGCCTGCTGCTACCGGACCTGCGCGAAGCGCGGGGAAGGATCGTCAACGTCAGCTCTCTCGCCGCCCAGTATCCGATTCCGTACATGGGGCCGTACAGCGCCGCGAAGGCCGCGCTGAGCGCTCTGTCGTGGACCTTGCAGATGGAGCTCCGTGATCAGGGGGTGGAGGTGGTCGACCTGCAGCCGGGCGACATTCTGACCGGCTTCAATGAGCGTCTCCCGAGGAGTGCCTCGGGCGAGGCCGGGGTCTACCGCGGGAGCATGGAGCGTGCGTACGGGGTCTACGACGCCAACCAGCGCCGCGCCGTCGGGCCCGAGGGCGCGGGTGGCACCATCGTGCGCCTGGTCGAGTCGGAGCGGCCCCTCCCGTCCCGGATAACGGTGGGGAGCCGCTTCCAGGCCGGCGTGGCGCCCCTTCTCGCGCGCCTCGTTCCGACCCGCGCGCTTCGATGGGGACTCGGACGCTACTACCGGCTCGGAGCCAGGGAACGTGGCGCGCGGGGGGGGTAGTGCACCACGGGACCGGTCGGATTCCCGTGATTCATCCTTACAGATCCATGCTGGCCCGGAATGCGCTCTGGCAGGTCCACTACCGCGACAGACCACCATCGCAGCGGCCCGAGGTTGTAAAGCGGGATGACCGGTCCCTGCACCACCCCGGCAAGTATGCGAGAATGCGTCCACGGATCATGCGGTTGGGGGACGCAATGGAGCCAGCTTGTCTGCTTTGAGACATGGTCGGGCCATCGTCGTTTCGACCGGAAGGACGCCACTTCCGCGGAGCGGTAGCGTTCCGCGGGTGACCCGGCGAGAAGACGACCGATTGGCCGCTTCTTCCCACCCGGGAGCAACGGCGGGCCGGTCGGCCTCAGGGCAAGGAGGGAGAGAGCTTGGGTAGGAGGAAAGACCCTGTCGCCATCGTGGGCATGGCCTGCCGCTTTCCCGGAGGGGCATCGGATCCGGAGGCGTTGTGGAGCTGTCTCGCCCGGGGGCGCGACCTCGTCGGGGAGATCGACGAGAGGCGCTGGGGCACCGAGTACTACTATCATCCCGACCCGAAGGCGCCCGGACGCAGCTACACCTGGTCCGCGGGGGTGCTCGACGACATCGATCGTTTCGATGCCGCTTTCTTCGGTATCTCGCCCCGGGAGGCGGCCGAGATGGACCCGCAGCAACGGCTCCTGCTCGAGCTCACCTGGGAGGCGCTGGAGGACGGAGCCCAAGTGCCGCGGCGCCTGGCGGGAAGCGACTGCGCCGTCTACATCGGGATCTCGAGCACCGACTACGCCAACAGCCGCATCGACGATCCCGGCTCCGGCGGCGCCTATGCGATGACCGGCGGCACCCTCAGCATCGCCGCCAACCGCATCTCCTACGTGTTCGACCTCCATGGCCCGAGCATGGCGGTGGATACCGCCTGTTCGTCCTCTCTCGTCGCCCTGCACCAGGCCTGCCTCGGGATCTGGCGGGGCGAATCGGCGAGCGCGCTCGCCGGCGGCGTCAACATCCTGATGACGCCCTTCAACTTCATCGGCTTCTCCAAGGCGTCCATGCTGTCTCCGACCGGCCGATGCCGGGCCTTCGACGCGGCCGGCGACGGCTACGTGCGCGGGGAAGGCGGCGCGGTGGTGTTCCTGAAGCCCCTTGCCCAGGCGCGCCGGGACGGCGATCCGATTCACGCCCTGATCCTCGGCTCCGCCGTCAACTCCGACGGGCGCACCCGCGGCCTCTCGATGCCGAACCCGGACGCCCAGGAAGCGCTTCTCGCGAGCGCGTACGCCGACGCCGGGGTGGACCCCCGGGAGCTCGCCTACGTGGAGGCCCACGGCACCGGCACCGCGGCCGGCGACCCGCAGGAGGCGCGCGCGATCGGCCGGGTGCTCGCCCGCGGGCGAAGCGCCTCCGATCCCCTGCCGATCGGCTCGGTGAAGACCAACCTGGGACACCTGGAGCCGGCTTCCGGGATGGCGGGACTGCTCAAGGCGGTGCTCACTCTCCGGCATCGGGCCATCCCCGCGTCGCTCCACTTCCGCACTCCGAATCCCGACATCCCCTTCGCGGACCTGAACATCAAGGTGGCCTCCGAGCACGCCGCTCTGCCGCCGAACGGAGCGCCGGCGATACTCGGGGTCAACTCCTTCGGCTTCGGCGGCACCAATGCCCACGTGGTGCTGAAGGAGCACCGCGCGCCGGCACCCCGCCCGGGCGCCGGGCGCCGGCAGGGGACGATGCCCCTCTTCCTCTCCGCGCGAAGCTCGGCCGCGCTGTCGGATCTCGCCGGGCTCTACCGCGACTTCCTCCTCGCGCGCGGCGCGCCTCCCGCCCGCGAGATCGCCCGCAACGCGGCGCGGCGCCGCCAGCACCACGACCACCGTCTCGCCGTCTTCGGCCGCGATGCGGTGGAGCTCGCCGGCCGCCTGGAGGCTTTCGCCACCGAAGGCCGGGGCACCGGCCTGGTGTCGGGGCAGGCGATCGCGCAGCCCGCGAAGCTCGCCTTCGTGTTCTCGGGGAACGGCTCGCAATGGCCCGGGATGGGCCGGCGCCTTCTCGCCGAAGACCCGCACTTCCGGCGCCGGGTCGGGGAGGTCGATGCGCTCGTCCGCGCCGCATCCGGAATCTCGGTCGTCGAGGAGCTGAGGAAGGGGCCCGAGGAGTCGCGCCTGCATCTCACCGAGTTCGCCCAGCCCGCGCTCTTCGCGCTCCAGGCCGGGTTGCTCGAGTCCCTGGACCGCCGCGGGCTGCGCCCCGATGCAGTGCTCGGGCACAGCGTCGGCGAGGTGGCCGCCGCCTGCGCGGCGGGCGTCTTCGACCTCGAGCAGGCGGTAAGGGTGATCCACGCCCGCAGCAACGCCCAGGCGCCGACCCGGGGCCGGGGCCGGATGGCCGCGCTCGGGCTCTCTCCCGCCCGGGCGATCGCGGCGATCCGCCCCTGGGAGGGCGCGATCGAGCTCGCCGCCGTCAACAGCCCCGATTCGGTCACCCTGAGCGGTCCGCTCGAGGCGCTCGAGAAGCTCGGGAAGGAGTGGGATCAGGGCGAGGCCCACTTCCGGATCCTGGACCTCGACTACGCCTTCCACAGCCGGCACATGGACCCGATCCGTCCGGGCCTGCTCGCCGCGCTCGAAGGCTTGGCGCCTTCGTCCGCACGGGTCCCCTTCATCTCCACCGTCAGCGGCGAGGCGATCGAGGGCGAGGCGCTCGGTGCGGAGTACTGGTGGGACAACGTGCGCCGTCCGGTGCGTTTCGAGAAGGCGACCGCGACGCTGGCCGGCGACGGCGTCCCGCTCTTCCTCGAGATCGGTCCCCGCCCCATCATGCAGGGATACCTGAACGAGAACCTCCGCGCGGCGGGGGGAAAGGGCCGCGCGCTGGCCACTCTGCGCCGCGACCGGAGCGGCGTCGCCCACGTGTGGGAGGCGCTCGGCGCGGCGCACGCGCACGGCGCCCGGCTCGACTTCGCCCGCCTCTTTCCCGGGCGCGTGCGGGCGCTCTCCCTGCCCGCCTATCCGTGGCAGAAGGAGCCCTACTGGTACCGGTCCACAAACGAGATGCTCGGAGCGCAGGGCGAGCGTCCGGACCACCCGCTCCTCGGCTACCCGGTGCGCAACGCCCCCGGGGAGTGGCGCTCCCACATCGACACCGAGCGCCTCCCCTGGCTCGCCGACCACGTCGTCGGCGGGGCGGTGGTGCTTCCCGCCGCGGCGTTCATCGAGATGGCGCTCGCGGCGTCCCGGCTGCGCCTGCCGGCGGAGCGCCACGCCATCGAGAACCTGGAGATCCGCACTCCGGTCCTGCTGGAGTCCGGAGAAACGAAGACGCTGCGCTTCCGGCTCGACGAGGACGGCGCCTTCACGATATCGAGCCGCACGCGCCTCGGCGATTCCGAGTGGACGCACCACGCGAGCGGGACGCTCGAGGGAGCCCGCGACGGGGACCCGGCGCCGCGATACGAGCTCGAAGGCGGGCTTTCCCCCCGCGCGCGCGCCTTCGGGGCCGCCGAGCACTACCGTATCACCGAGGCTCTCGGTCTGCGCTACGGGCCGGCCTTCCGGGGCCTCGCGGAGACCCGTTGCGAGGGCGATACGGCCTGGGCGCGCCTCCGCGCCCGGACCGAGCTGCCCATCGAAGACACCGGGCGCTTCCACCTGCATCCCTGCGTGCTGGACCCCTGCCTGCAGATGCTCGCGACCATGGGCGTCGCCGCGGGACGGAACGAAGAAGGTGTCGGCTTCCTGCCCTTCAAGGTCGGGCGCCTGGTGTTCCATGAGCGCGCGGACGATGTCCGGCACTGCCGGGCGGCGATCACCCGGGCCGGTCCTCGCTCGCTGGTCGCCGATTTCACCCTCCTCGACGAGCGCGGCGTCGCACGGGTGCAGATCGAGGAGCTCCGCTTCCGCCGCATGCGCCTCACTCGCGAAGACGAGGGAGACCCGGCGTGCTACGCGTTCGGAACCGAGCTCTGCACGCGGCGCGACGGGCGCGCGGGGGACTATCTCCCCCGCCCCACCGACGTCGCCGAGCACCTCGTACCCAGGATCACCGAGCAATGGTTCGCCCGGAACCGTTCCGACTACTACGACCAGGTGCTGCCCCTCTTCGACGCGCTCGCGGCCGCTTTCGCCTATCGCGCACTGAAGGAGCTCCTCGGCTCCCGCTCGCGTTTCACGCTTCCCTCGCTGCTCGCCGCTTCCCGCGCCGACGCGGCGCACGCCCCGCTGCTGCAGCGTCTGGTGGACATGCTCGAGGAGGACGGGGCGGCGGAGCGCGACGGCGCGCAGTGGAAGTTGAACGGGGCGCCGACCCTCGCCGGTGCCGAAGAGATCTGGCGTCTGGTGCTGGCCGACTTTCCGGCCTGCCTGCCGGAGGCCGCCGCCGGCGGCCGGGCGGGCCTGCATCTTCCCGGGGTGCTGCGGGGCGAATGCGACCCCGCCGACCTGATCGCGCCGCCGAAGGGGGTCGCCACCGCCGAGCACCTCTTCGAAGCTTCGCCCATCCTGTGGATGAGCCGCTACGCGCTCGGCGAGACACTCGCCGCGATCGTCGCGGACTGGCCGGCGGGTCGGCGTCTGCGCATTCTGGAAGTCGGCGCGGGTGCGATGGGATTGAGCGCGGAGCTGCTCTCGATGCTGCCGTTGGAGCGCTGCGACTACGTGTTCACGAGCCCGAACCGGGGCCTGCTCTCGCGGGCGGAGGCGGAGTTCGACGAGCAGCGCAGCTTCGCAACGATGGAGATCGATTTCGGCCGCGACCCGAGGGACCAGCGGCTCGCGCCCAACGGATTCGATGTGGTGATCGCCCCCTGGTCGTTGCACGCGATGGCCGACCTCGGAACCGCGCTCGAAGTCATCCGCTGGCTGTTGGCGCAGGACGGCCTCCTGCTCATGGTCGAGCGCGCGCCCGAGCGCATGAACGATCTCATATTCGGGCTGCAACCCGAGTGGTGGGCCCGTTCCCTGGCCCCGCCCGCCCCGCCCCGGGGTCGCCTGCTCGGTGAGCACGAGTGGTGCTCACTGCTCGAGCGCCGGGGCTTTGCGGATACGGTGCCGCTCTCCGAGCCGGTGGCGAGCGCCGATGCGAGCAGCTTCCTGATCGTCGCTCGCAATCCCGAGTACGACGAGGTCGCCATGGACACGTCGCTCGCCGAGCCGGAGACCTGGCTCGTGCTCGCCGATGCCGCGCCCGTCTCGTCTCACATCGTCGAGGAGTTGCGCTCCGGGGGCCGCCGCGTGATCGTCGCCGGCGCCGGCGACCGGTTCCGGAGGCGGGAAGAGGAGGCGTTCGAGCTCGATCCCACCTGTCCCGGGCACTTCGAGCGTCTCTTCTCCGTGTTGGACGAAGAGGAGGTGCGCATCGCCGAAGTGGTGCATATGATGGGGCTGGTGCTCGAGGACGGCCCGGCCGCGCTCGACGTGGAGACGGCGAGAGCCCGGACTCTCTGCGCCCTGCACGCCGCGCGCTGCCTCGCCCGCCGCGAAGCGCCCCCGCGCCTGTGGCTGGTCGCGGGCGGCGCCCTTCCCATCGAATCGCGCACGCTGCCGCCGCGGCACTCTCCCTCGCAGAGCGCGCTTGCCGGCTTCGGCCGGGTGCTCGCGAACGAACACCCGGAGCTCCGCTGCCGGACCATCGACCTTCGCTGCGAGGACCCCTCCACCGCCGCGCGCCTGCTGGCGGCGGAGCTTCACGATCCGGATGACGAGGACGAGGTGCTGGTGAGCGCGCGGGCCCGTCACGCCCCGCGTCTCGAGTGCCTGCGCCCCGGTGCGGACGCAGCGCAGGCGCCGCGCCGCCTGCCGGAGAGAGGCCGCGTCCTGCGCCTCGACTTCGCGGTCCCGGGCCCGCTCTCGCACCTGATCTGGCGCGAAGAGGCCCGGCGGCGCCCCGGCCGGGGGGAGATCGAGATCCGGGTGCGCGCGACCGGCCTCAATTTCCGGGATGTCATGTACGCCATGGGGATCCTGCCCGACGAGGCGGTGGAGAACGGTTTCGCGGGGGCGACTCTGGGCATGGAATGCGCCGGCGACGTGGTCGCGGTGGGACCGGACATCACCGGCTTCAGGATCGGCGATCCGGTGGTGTGCTTCGCGCCCGCGTGCTTCGCCACCTTCGTCACCACCGGGACGAGCGCGGTGGCGCACCGGCCCCAGGGGTGGACCCATGACGATGCGGCCACCATCCCCTCGGTCTTCTTCACCGCCTACTATGCGCTCCACCACCTCGCCGGTCTTTCGCGCGGCGACAAAGTGCTCATTCACGGGGCGGCGGGCGGAGTGGGCATGGCGGCCATCCAGTACGCGCGCTACGTCGGCGCCGAGATCTTCGCCACTGCCGGCTCGCCGCGGAAGCGAGACTTCCTGCGCCTGCTCGGGGTCGAGCATGTGCTCGACTCGCGCCGCCTTCTCTTCGGCGAGGAGATCATGAGGATCACGGGGGGGGAAGGCGTCGACGTGGTCCTGAACTCGCTCTCGGGCGCGGCGATGCGCCACAGCCTGCGGGTACTGAAGCCCTTCGGCCGCTTCCTCGAGCTCGGCAAGCGCGATTTCTACGAAGACGCCAAGGTGGGGCTGCGGCCTTTCCGAAACAACATCTCCTACCACGGTATCGACGCCGATCAGCTCCTCGCCGATCGCAGCGATCTCGCCACCACCCTGTTCCGCGCGATGATGCGCCTCTTCGAGCAGGGCGCGTTTCGCCCCCTCGTGCACCGGACCTTCCCCGCGCGGCGGATCACGGAAGCGTTCCGCTGCATGCAGCAGTCCGCGCACATCGGCAAGATCGTGGTGACCTACGAGGATGCCGAGCGCATCGAGCCGGCCGGCGGCACCCGCACGACGCCCGCCCCCCTCGCGCTCGACGGGGAGGGCACCTACCTGGTGACCGGAGGCCTCGGGGGCTTCGGTCTTGCCACCGCGGCGTGGCTCGCCGAGAAGGGCGCGGGCAAGCTCGTGCTGGCAGGAAGGACCGGAGCGTCCACCTCCGAAGCGCGGGAAGGCCTGGAAGCCTTGCGAAGCGGCGGGACCGAGGTCGAGGTCTGCGAGGCCGACGTGTGCGACCGGGGCGCACTCGCGCAAGTGATGGAGACGATCGACCGCGGGGGCCGGCCTCTGCGGGGCATCGTGCACGCGGCGATGGTGCTCGACGATGCGCTCGTCATCGATCAGAACGTGGAAAGCTTCAACCGCAGCTTCGACCCCAAGGCGCTCGGTGCCTTCAACCTGCACGAGCTGACGCGGACGAGGACACTCGATTTCTTCGTGCTCCTGTCGTCGGTCACCACCAGTATCGGCAACCCCGGGCAGTCGAACTACGTCGCCGGCAACCTGTATCTCGAGAGCTTGGCCCTGCACCGCCTCACTCATGGACTGCCCGCGCTCGCGGTCGCTTTCGGTCCCATCGGTGACGCCGGCTATCTGGCGCGCAACGAGCGGCTCCGCGACACGCTCGAGGCGCGCACGGGCGGTGCGGCGTTGAGCGCGAAGCAGGCCCTCGACAAGCTCGAAACGCTGATGCGCGAAGGACGGAGCGGCGTCGCGGTCGCGAACCTGGACTGGCGCGTCCTGCACCGCACGCTGGCCGCGGTGCGCACGAGCCGCTTCTCGCGGCTCGACCCCGCCGCGGAAGAAGCAGGCAAGGCCGGCGACGACATCCAGGAGCTGCTCGCGGGGCTGTCCGAAACGGAAGTGCACGAAACGGTGACGGGGCTCCTCACCGAGCAGGTCGCGAAGGTGCTTCGCCTGCCGGTGGAGCGGGTCGAGCGCAACGCGTCGATCTACGATCTCGGAATGGATTCCCTGATGGCGGTCGAGCTGCACATGGCAGTGGAGGAGCACTTCCATGTCCACGTGCCGGTGATGGCGGTCACGGAGGGGGCATCCATCGCGGCGCTCGCGGGGCGCATCGCGCGCCAGCTCGGCAGCCGCGGCAGCGCCGCCGCGGGCGCCTCGGCTGCGAGGTCGCAGATGGTGGAAGGACTCGCCGCCCGGCACGGGGAGTCGCTCGGCGACGACGAGATCGAGGCATTTCTCGCCGGCATGGAGGCGCGACGGTGAGCAAGGGGCGCAGCCCGCTCTTCGGGCTCTCCGGGAGGGCCCGGGATCAGCTCGTCAGGCGGATGATCGAGCGCCGGGTCAAGCGCCCCTCCGGCGCCCCGGGCGCGGCGGCGGGCGCCCTTCGCATCCAGAGCGACGGCACTGCGGTGGAGGACGCCTGGTTCCGCTTCGACCAGCTCCCCGGCTACCAGGAGCTGCACATTCAGAAGGAGGCGGCGGAGCACCTCGATATCGCCAATCCTTTCTTCAAGCTGCACCAGCGCGTTGCCCGCAACACTACCGTCATCGGCAACCGCGAGCACGTCAACTACGCGAGCTACAACTACCTCGACCTGTGCGGGCACGAGGCAGTCGGCGCGGCCGCCAAGGAGGCGATCGACCGCTACGGGACTTCCGCCTCGGCGAGCCGTCCCGTCTCCGGCGAACGCCCGGTGCAACGGGAGCTCGAAGCGGGGCTGGCGGGGCTGTACGGCGTGGAGGACTGCGTGGTGCTGGTCGGGGGCTGGGCCACCAACGTGACCACCATCGGCCATCTCTTCGGGCGCAAGGACCTCATCCTGCACGACGCGCTGATCCACAACAGCGTGCTGCAGGGCGCGCTGCTCTCCGGGGCGCGACGCCTGCCTTTCCCGCACAACGACTGGCAGGCGCTCGATCGGCTCCTGGACAAGGAGCGCGCCGGCCACGAGAGGGTGCTCGTGGTCATCGAGGGCATCTACAGCATGGACGGGGACTGCCCCGATCTTCCGCGATTCGTCGAGGTGAAGCGCCGCCACAAGACCTTCCTGATGGTCGACGAAGCCCACTCGCTGGGGGTGCTCGGGCGCACCGGGGCGGGGCTGCGCGAGCACTTCGGGGTCGACGGCACGGACGTGGACATCTGGATGGGCACGCTGAGCAAGACGCTGGCGAGCTGCGGCGGCTACATCGCGGGCGAGCACGCGCTGGTCGAGTACCTCAAGTACTCCGCTCCCGGCTTCCTCTACAGCGTGGGCATGCCCCCGCCGGCCGCGGCGGCGGCGCTCGCGGCGCTGCGGGTCATGCTGTCGGAGCCCGAGCGGGCGGCGCGACTCAGGGAGTGCGGCCGGCTCTTCCTCGAGCTCGCCCGCAGCCGGGGACTGAACACCGGGTACAGCGGGGGCTTTTCGGTGGTGCCGGTCATCGTCGGCAGCTCCATCAAGGCGGCCCGCCTGTCGAACGCGCTCTTCGCGCGCGGCATCAACGTGCAGCCGATCATCTATCCCGCGGTCGAGGAGAGGGCGGCGCGGCTGCGCTTTTTCCTGAGCTGCTCCCATACCGGCGAACAGATCCGGGACACCATCGATGCGGTGGCCGAGGAGGTCGGGCGCCTGGGCCGGAAGAGCGCGTCCCTGCGTCCCCTTTGACCGGCGTTGCGCGATCGGCTATCGACCACCACTGCCTCGCGCGTCTGTACCTGCGAGCGGTGCTGCCGGCGCTCCCGGCGTTCGTGCGCGGCGACGCGCAAGCGGCACGTACCATCGAGGCATGGCGTTTCGCGGTGCGCTTCGCGAGCGCCAGCGGGATCGGGACCACCCTCGCCTTTCACGATGGCACGGTCACCGTCGACCCGCCTCGGGTCCCCCTCGCGCTGCGCCTTCTCTTCCTCTCCGACCGGCAGGTGATCCGTGCCTTCCGGCGGAGGGGCGCGCCGTGGGTGCTCCCCTGGGGCGGGGTCCACCATCTCGTCCGTCTGCCGGCGGTGTCGAGGCTGCTCTCCCGCATGGAGGAGGTGCTGAACGCGCCCGCGGACGAGGTGGCCCGACACGGCTGGCAGACCCTGCGCGTCGAGCTCCTGTTCGGGGCCCTGCTGCCCGCCGCGGTGGCGGAGCTCGGCACCCACGAGCGGGAGGGCCGGCGCCTCCTGGCCCCCTTCGGGGACTTCGTCGCGCAGCTCTCGGTCCGGGGGGTGACCGGCGGCTGGATCGCACGGCGCGGAGGCCGCGTCGCGGGAGGGTGCGGCAACGCGCCGTGGCCCTCGGACCTGGCGGTCGAGTTCCGGGACGCGGAGGTGGCGTTGTCCGCGGCCGACGGCCAGATCGATCAGCTCGCCGCCACCGTGACGGGAGAGATCACGATCCGCGGCATGATCCCGCTCGCCGAGGCCCTCGCCCTGGTGATGGAGCGGGCCTCCCGCTACCTCGGCCGCGCCCCTTCGTGAACCTCGCTGGCGGGCGGACCCGGGCTCGGGACTGTGCGGGCAGCCGGCATCCGCATCGTTGACGGATCGGGGCGGACCACACTTGCGGACGGAGCGCTCCCGGCAGCTCTTCGAACGGGCCCGGCAGGTCATTCCCGGCGGGATCTACGGCCATGCCACCCCCGCTCTCGTCGCCCCCGGCGTCTCGCCCTGCTACGCGCACCGGGCCGAGGGCGCGCGCTACTGGGACGTGGACGGCAACGAGTTCATCGATCTCATGTGCGCCTACGGTCCCGTGGTGCTCGGCTATCGGCACCCCGGGGTGGAGGCGGCGGTCCGGCGGCAGGCCGCCCTCGGCGACTGTCTCAACCATCCTGCCCCGGTGATGGTCGAGCTCGCCGAGCGCCTCGTCTCGCTCGTCGACTTCTCGGCGTGGGCGGTGTTCGGCAAGAACGGCTCGGACATGACCACATGGTGCGTCCAGGTCGCGCGCGAGCACACCCGCCGGAAGAAGGTCCTCTGCGTCGAAGGGGCCTACCACGGCATCGGTGCCTGGTGCACTCCCGGACACGGCGGGCTGGTCGAGGAAGACCGCGCCCACGTGCACCGCTTCCGGTGGAACGACGCGGAGGGGTTCGACGACCTGTTGCGGCGCCACGCCGGCGAGACCGCGGCGGTGGTGGTGACCCCCTACCACCACCCCCTCTTCGCCGCGTCGGAGATGCCGGCCCCGGGCTTCCTGTCCCACCTCGAGGCGCAGTGCGCCCGCCACGGGGTGGTGCTCATCCTCGACGACATCCGGGCGGGCTTCCGACTCCATCTCGGCGGCTCCCACCGCTGCTTCGGCTTCGAGCCCGATCTCGGCTGCTATGCCAAGGCGATGGCGAACGGCTATCCGATCGCGGCCGCGCTCGGCAAGGCGCACCTGCGGCGCGCGGCGGAGAGGGTCTTCCTCACCGGGAGCTACTGGAACAGCGCGGTGCCGATGGCGGCCGCGCTCGAGACCCTGGCCACCCTGGAGCGCGAGGGGGGCATCGCCCGCATCGCCCGCACCGGGGGTGCGCTCGCCGCCGGCCTGCACGAGCAGGCGGAGCGTCACGGACTCGGGATCGAGGTCTCGGGACCGCCCGCCTGCCCCTTCCTCACCTTCCGCGGCGAGCGCAACCTCTACCGCAACCAGCGTTTCGCGGCCGAGAGCGTGCGTCGCGGCGTCTTCCTCCATCCCCACCACAACTGGTTCATCAGCGCCGCCCTCACTCCTTCCGACGTGGACCGGATCCTCGAAGTCGCCGGCGCCGCGTTCGAGTGCGTGGCCCGTGCCTCCGGGAGAGCACTCTCCTGAGGAGCCGGAGCGGGGTCGAATCGGGGGGACCCGGGTCGCTTCCGACCCGCGACCGCCGCGCGCCAGGCTACTAAAATTCACACGCGAAACTTTGATAGCGCGCGTCGCTATTGAGAAAACTTGAACAGGCGGCACCGGCATGCAGCGCGGGCAGATCGGCAGCTACGAGAACACGAGCGCAGGCGGCGAGCAAGTCCGTGCCTTTGTCCCCGTGCCGCTGCCCCCGGCTCCTGCTCTGGTCCTGGACGGCTCCTTGCAACAGAGGCTGGAGGCCGCGACGCTCGCCCTCGGTCGCCTGGACGCCATCTCGACGCTTCTGCCGGACGAAACAATCTTCCTCTACGCCTATGTGCGCAAGGAAGCGGTGCTCTCCTCCCAGATCGAGGGGACACGGTCCACGCTGTCGGACCTCCTGCGCTTCGAGCTGGAGGACGCGCCCGGCGTTCCGGTCGAGGATGTCGTCGAGGTCTCGAGCTACGTGGCAGCGCTCCATCATGGCCTGCGCCGGCTGAACGAGGGGTTTCCGCTGTGCAACCGGCTGATCCGGGAGATCCACGGTACGCTGCTGTCCCGAGGGCGAGGAAGCGGCAAGGCGCCCGGTGAATTCCGCCGCTCCCAGAACTGGATCGGTGGCACGCGGCCCGGCAACGCTCACTTCGTGCCGCCACCCCATGCCGTCGTGCCGGACTGCATGGCGGCGCTCGAACGCTTCTGTCACACCGATGACGGGATGCCCTTCCTCGTTCGAGCCGGGCTGGCACATGTCCAGTTCGAGACCATCCATCCTTTCCTGGACGGCAACGGGCGTGTCGGACGGCTACTCATCACCCTGCTGCTTTGCAACGCAGGCGTTCTGCGCCAGCCCCTCCTCTACCTCAGCCTGTACTTCAAGCAGCACCGCAGCGCCTACTACGATCTGTTGAATCGCGTACGCCGCACCGGCGACTGGGAAGAATGGCTCACCTTCTTTCTCGAAGGCGTACGGTCAACCGCCGAGGGCGCCGTCGCCACGTCCCGCCGCCTCGTGGAAACCTTCGTGTCAGACCGGACCGCGGTCGTGCAACACGCCGGCCGTCGCGCGGGCTCGGCCCTGCGTGTTCATGAAGCATTGAAGGCGCGTCCGGTTCTCTCGCTGTCCCGGGTATGCACGCAAACCGAGCTCTCCTTCCCCACCGCGGCCTCCGCGATGCAGACCCTTGTCGAGCAGGGCATCGTACGCGAGCTCACCGGCAGGCCCCGCAACCGGATCTTCGTCTACGAGCGCTATCTCTCCATTCTCGCCGAGGGAACCGAGGCCCCTTGATCTCACGCGGGATCCGCCCCTCGTGACCGACTGCCGGCCGGCGAAGGCGAGACGTCCCGAGGGCAGCGGGTCGCGGCCCGCTTCCCGCCTGCCGCGCGGGTGGCATAATCCGGGCCTCTGCGGAGCTCGAGCCGGGGCGGGACGGCGGCGGGCCGTCCGGATGTCGACCTCCCCGCCGCAGGGATCACGGCCATGACAAAGACGAAGTACACATTCCTGAACGGCGAGATCGTGCCCAGCGACGAGGCGAAGGTGCATGTGAGCACCGCCGCCTTCAAGTTCGGGGCGGCGGTGTTCGAGGGGGTGCGGGGCTACTGGAACGAGCGGCACGGGCAGCTCTACCTCTTCCGCATGCCCGAGCACATGCAACGCCTCGTCTACTCCCAGCGCATGATGCGCTTCGAAGAGATCATCGAGGCGGAGTACGTCACCGAGAAGACGATCGAAGTGATCCGGGCGAACGAGGTGCGGGAGACCCTGCACATCGTCCCGACCGTGTTCGTCAACGGGCGGGGCGGGCCGGAGACCCGCGGCCCGGTGGCGCTGTCCATCACCGTGAACCCCGGCTTCACCCGGGGCTTCGTCGAGGCCGGCTGCCGCGTGCAGGTGAGCTCGTGGCAGCGGGTGCCCGACAACGCGATGCCGATCCGGGTCAAGTGCAACGCCAACTACCAGAACGGCCGCCTCGCCGCGGTGCAGGCGCGCGCGGACGGCTACGACACCGCCCTCCTCCTCAACTCCCGCGGCAAGGTCTCGGAGGGACCCGGCCAGTGTTTCTTCATGATCCGCGACGGCAAGGCCGTCACTCCGAGCACGAACAACGACATACTGGAGAGCATCACCCGTGATTCGATCATTCGACTTCTTCCGCGCTATTGTGGCGTCGAGGTGGAAGAGCGCGACGTGGACCGCAGCGAGCTCGCGGCGGCGGAGGAAGCCTTCTTCTGCGGCACGGCGTGGGAGGTCACGCCCATCGTCGACATCGACCGGATCCCGGTCGGCTCCGGCGCGATCGGTCCGGTCGTGGGTCGGCTGAAGGAAGCGTACTTCCGGGTGGCGAGAGGCGAGACCGACGACTACGCCGAGTGGCGGATGCCGGTCTACGAGGATTGAGACCTCCTTCGGAGCTTCGGCACGGCCGTCACGGGTCCTCTCGAGGTCATCAGGCGCCCGACCGCGCGCGCTGCCTGCGTTCCTCCTCGAGCTCGTCGAGCCTCGCCTCTACCCGGGAAAGGAGGTAGTAGCCCGCATCCCGATCCTGCGCCGCGAGTTCCAGTTGGTAGATCGCGGCATCGATCCGCCCGCGCAGATAGTAGTGCTCGGCGAGTGAGAGCTGGCTGCGGGAGGTCTCTCCCAATTGCGCGTAGGCCTCGGCCGCCAGGCGATGGAGCCGGTGGTCCATTGCCTGGTGGCGCGCGAAGGTGTCGATGATCGCCAGGACCTCTTCGCTGCGACGGCTTTGCACCAGAGCCCCGGCGAACCCCAGCACGAGCGCCCGGCTGCTCGGGTAGCGATCGTAGGCCTCCGCGAGCAACTCGAGGCTCTTCGCGTTGCGACCGGCCGCGAGCTCGTTGTCCGCGGCCGCGATGCGGAAGGCGAGCTCCGTCGGATGCCGCTCCATGAGCCGGACGAAGACCTCGCGGGCTGCGTCGCGGGCGCCGGTGCGGGCGAGGGAGAGGCCCACGCCATACGCGGTCGCGGCGAGGTTCCCGTGCTCTCCATCCTCGAACGCGCTCTTGAAGTGTGCCAGGGCACGCTCCGGATCGTCGCTCGAGAGCACTTCCAGCTTCGCCCGCATCAGGCGGTAGCGCAGGCTGTGCCCGGGCTCGCGGGCCGCGGACCCCACCGCCCGGGCGCGCAGGTCCGCGACTCCCGACGTGGTGCCCGGGTGGGTGGAGACCTACTCCGGAGGCGCGCGCGTC
>CAYFYD010000027.1:0-1056 GCA_964347195.1 uncultured Ectothiorhodospiraceae bacterium | reverse complement strand
GCCGCCCCGGGGCGCCGGGTGCCGGCCCGCGGGCGGGGGGGGGGGGGGGGGGGGAGAGGTACTCCGGAGGCGCGCGGGTGAAGCGCTCCGATGTCCGGAGCTTCTCGAGGAATGCGGGCATCGCCCGGGGGTCGTATCCCGCGCGGGCGAGCACCTGCATGCCCACCCGGTCGGCTTCCTGCTCGGCCTCGCGGCTGAAGTCGAGGGTGGTCTGGACGGCGGAGCCGAGCGTCGCCGCCGCCGCCGCCTGCCCGAGATCGGGCGACTGCGAGCCGAGCACCACGGCGGCGAGGATACCGGCGAACACCGGAAGGCGGGAGCGCTCCTGCTGTTCGAAGCGCCGGGCGATGTGGCGCTGGGTGACGTGCGCCATCTCGTGGGCGAGGACCGACGCGAGCTCTCCCTCGGACTCGGTCGCAGCGACGAGGCCGGCGTTGATCCCGATGTAGCCGCCGGGTCCGGCAAAGGCGTTGACATCGTCGTGCGCCACCACGAAGAAGCGGAAGGGTTGGGTGGGGGCGTCGCTCGCGGCCGCGAGACGGAGTCCCAGCGAGTTCAGGTAGTCATCGACCTCGGGGTCGTCGACCAGGGGGAGGCGGGCGCGCACCTCGCGCATGAACGCCTCTCCCATGCGCCGCTCTTCGGCCGGCGAGAGCGCGCCCGCCGAGGCGTCGCCGAAGTCAGGGAGATCCGACTGGGCGGACACCGGGGGCGCTGCGGCCAGCGCGCCCGCGATCAGCGCGGCCCGCAAGGCAAGGAATCTCACGTCCATTCTCGTCGCCCGCGTCGAAACTGCGAACGGTGGTGTTCACGCGGGCAATGTAGTGCAAGTGTGACAGCTCGACAAACTGCCGTCTCTCGCCGCCCAGGACTCTTCAAAAGTCGGCTTGACGGCTTCAGACTCCGAGCTTCGGGATTGGTTGACCGGAATGGATTCCCGCTTCCGCGGGAATGACGGGAGGGGCGCGGGAATGACGGACAATGCGCAGGGTGCCACTCCTCGTCATTCCCGCGGAAGCGGGAATCCATCGCCTGATTCCAGTACTTCGAACCCCG
>CAYFYD010000026.1:0-17275 GCA_964347195.1 uncultured Ectothiorhodospiraceae bacterium | reverse complement strand
GAGAACACGGCTTGCGGCTCAGGGTGAAGTCAGGCGCCATAATGAGAATTGCTGGAGACACGCTCTCGCACCCGCGCGTTCGGGATCCCCCGTGGTGGTCGGGCCGCAGCCGCCCAGCCGTGTGGCGTCCGCCCCCTTCGGCGCCATCATCGACGCGGCGTCGCACCCCGACCGCTTCGAGATCAACGAAGGGTTCGCTCCCCCGGGTGCACGGTCCCTTCGAGCCCCGGGTCCTCGGCGAGGGCGGCCGTCGCAGTGTGCACCCCTCCTGCTCCGGTCCGGGCGGACACCGCAATCGGGGCGACTCGTGCTCGTGGATTCCCGATTGCACGGCATCGAGGCACGAGACGCCCCGAACCCGCCCCGGCAGCGCCCGGCGCTTCCCGGAAGGGCCGCTGTGATAGGCTGCCGCCGAGGCCCCCACCGTGGGGCCAGGCTTCGGGCCGCCGGAGGGGCAGCGCACGATGAACACCCGGGAACGCGACGAACAGAGCGGCGACGGCGGCGGGATCGAGCCCTTCCTGCTCGCGGTGCTCTCGCATCGCCTGGAGGCGATCAGCCGCGAGATGGTCAACACCGTGATGAAGACCAGCCGTTCCGCGGTCATCAAGAACTCGCGCGACATGTCCTGCGGCCTGCTGACCTACGACCACCGGCTGCTCTGCGTGGAAGATGTGGTCCCGGTGCACGTCTCCGCCCTCGAGCTCACCACCATTCCGATCACCGAGTTCTTCGACGACGTGAAGGAAGGCGACGCCTACCTCAACAACTGCCCCTTCACCGGGGCGACCCATCACGCCGACATCACGGTGTGCGTCCCCGTCTTCTGCGACGGCGAGCCGATGTTCTGGGCGCTCTCGCGCTCCCACCACGCCGACATCGGGGCGCCCATCCCCAGCACCTACCTTCCCGAGGCCGCGACCATCTACGAGGAGGGCCTGCACTTCCCCTGCATCCGCATCCAGGAGAACTTCAGGGACAAGCAGGACCTCATCCGCATGTGCCGGATGAAGATCCGGGTGGGCGAGCTCTGGTACGGCGACTACCTCGCCCAGGTCGGCGCCTGCCGCACCGCGGAGCGCCGGCTGAAGGAGCTGGTCGAACGCTACGGCAAGGAGACCGTCAAGCACTTCATCGAGGAGTGGATGCGCTACGGGGAGCGTTGCGCGATCGCCGAGATCGAGCGCCTTCCCGCCGGGACCTGGACCTACGAGACCCGGCACGATCCGGTTCCCGGGGTGGCCGACGACGGGGTGCCGGTGCGGGTCGAGGTGACCATCGCTCCCGAAGAGGGCCGGGTGTACGTGGACGCCCGCGACAACATCGACTGCGTCAAGGGCGGCATCAACCTCTCCGAGGCCTGCGCCACCGCTTCCTGCCGCATCGGGGTCTTCTACAACCTGGACGCCAACATCCCCCACAACGACGGCAGCGCCTCGCGGATCACGGTGATGCTGCGCGACGGCTGCGTGGTCGGCCGGCCCGAGTACCCGACCGGCACCTCGATGGCGACGACCAACGTGAACGCGCGCCTCATCACCGCGGTCTCGTGCTGCTTCGCCCGGATCGGCCAGCCCTACGGCATGGGCGAGTTCGCCTACTCGCAGAGCAGCGGCGAGGCGGTGATCTCGGGCGAGGACCCGCTGCGCGGCGGCACCCCCTACGTCAACCAGATGTTCATCGGTTACGGGAGCGGCCCGGGCCTGCACGGCTACGACGGCTGGCTGCTGAGCGGGGCGGCCTGCGACGGCGGCCAGATGCGCCTCGACTCGATCGAGATCGACGAGAGCATGTATCCGATCATCGTGGAGTCGCGCCGCATCGCGAAGGACAGCCTCGGTCCGGGCGAGTGGGACGGCGGCCCGGCCCTCGAAGGCGAGTACGGCCCGATCGAGCACGACATGACCGCGTTCTGGGGGAGCGACGGCGACGTGCTCGCGCCGAAGGGGGTCCTGGGCGGGCGCGATTCGGCGCCCTCCTCGAACTGGAAGCGGCGCCGCAACGGCCAGTTGGAAAAGCTCGAGCCCTTCGGCCTCGATGTCTTCGAGTCGGGGGAGACGATCCGCTTCGTGACCTGCGGCGGAGGCGGATACGGCGACCCCGCCCGGCGCGACCCCGGGAAGGTGGCGGCGGCCGCGAACCGGGAGTGGATCAGCGCCGGGCGCGCCCGCGAAGTGTACCGGGTCGCGCTCCGGGCGGCGGAGAACGGCATCGACTGGGTGGTGGACGAAGCGGAGACCGCACGCCTGCGCGACACGGGCTGAATCCTCGTCGGAAACATCGGAGGTGGAAACGGGCGGATGTCATTCAGCCTGTGCATCGACATCGGAGGCACCTTCACGGACTGCGTGGTGGCGCGGGAGGGCGGCGGCCTGCGGATCTTCAAGGCCCCCACCACGCCCGGCGAGTTCGCGCGCGGCGTGATGGACGTACTGGGGCTCGCGGCCGGGCACTACGGCTACGAGCGCGCGCGCTTCCTCGGGGAGGTGGACAGCATCGTCCACGGCACCACGGTGTCGACCAACGCGCTGGTCGAGGGGAGGACGGCGCGGGTCGGCCTCGTCTGCAACGAGGGACACCCCGATGTCCTGACGCTCCGCGAAGCCCAGCCCAAGCGCACCTTCGAGTGGCGGATCCACTACCCCGAACCCTTCGTGCCCCGGCACCTCACCTTCGAAGTCGCGGGACGGATCGACGCCCGGGGCAACGAGTACCGGCCCTTGAGCGAGGCCGACGTGCGGGCCGCGATCGCGCATTTCCGCCGCATGGAGGTGGACGCGATCGCGGTGTGCCTGCTCTGGTCGATCGTCAACGGCGCGCACGAGCGCAGGGTGCGCGAGATCGTCCACGAGGCGTGGCCGGAAGTGCCGGTGACGCTGAGCCACGAGCTCAACCCCATCCCGCGGGAGTACCGGCGGATGATCTCGACCGCGATCGACGCCTCGCTGCACCCGATCATCGGCACCTACGTGGGCGAGCTTCAGAGCGCGCTGCGCGAGAGCGGCTACCGCAACGCGCTCCTGCTCGCCAACTGCATCGGCGGCATGATGCCCCCGGAGGAGATGATCCGCCGTCCCATCTACAGCGTGATGTCCGGCCCGACGCTGGCCCCGATCGGCGCGGCCGACCTGTCGAAGGAACGCGACGTCATCGTCATCGACATGGGGGGGACCACCTTCGACGTGTCGGCGATCCGCGACGGGCGCCTCGTCGTCTCCCCGGAAGCAATGTTCGGCCACGACCGCCTCGGCATCCCCAAGGTGGACGTGCGCTCGATCGGCGCGGGAGGCGGCAGCATCGCCTGGGTCGACGCGGGCGGCCTCCTGAAGGTCGGGCCCCGGAGCGCGGGGGCGAGGCCCGGGCCCGCCTGCTACGGGCAGGGCGGTGCGGAGGCCACGGTGACCGACGCCAACGTCGTCCTCGGCATCATCGACCCCGGCTACTACCTCGGCGGCCGTTTCCGCCTCGACCGGCCGGCGGCCGAGGCGGCGGTGGGCAGGATCGCGGACGCGCTGGGGATCGAAGTGGTGGAAGCCGCCTACGCGATCCATACCACCAGCAACCACCACATGATCGCAGCGATCGAGGACATCACGGTCAACGAGGGCATCAACCCCCGGGACAGCTACCTCGTTGCCGGCGGTGGCGCCACCGCCTGCCACATCGGGGAGATCGTCCGCGAGCTCGGTATCGAGCGCTTCATGGTGCCGAAGCTGTCGGCGGGCCTGAGCGCCTACGGCGGGCTCATCTCCGACATCCAGTGGGAAGAGGCGGCGACCCTGCACACCGACGCCCGGCATTTCGACGGGCCGCGGGTGAACGAGGTGCTGGAGCGCCTGCGGCAGGCCGGCGACGCCTTCCTCTCGAGGACCGGCACGCCGCCCGCGCGCCGTGCCTTCGACTACGCGTACATGGGGCGCTACGAGTACCAGTCCTGGGAGATCGAGGTGCCCTTCACGCCCGGCGCGGCGGGCCTGGACGAGACGCATCTCCCGACTCTGATCGAGGACTTCCACCGCACCCACGAGCGCATCTACAGCATCCGCAACGACGAAGACCTGGTCGAGTTCACGACCTGGAAGGTCCGGGCCACCGGCTCCCGCGCGGCCGAGCAGAGCCTGGTGCGCCAAGCGCTGCCCCCGCACGACGGCGCCCTGCCCCTCAAGGTGAGGCGTCCGGTGTATGTAAGGGAGCTCGGAGGGCTCGCGGAGCTGCCGGTCTACGAGGGAGGCCGGCTCGGGCGCGACGCACGCGTCGCGGGACCGGCGGTGATCGAAGAGGAGACCACGACCATCCTGCTCCTGCCCGGGATGCAGGCCAGCACCGACGCGCAGGGGAACTACCGCGTCTCGACCGGCGGCGCCTGAGCACGGCGGCCCCCGAGCGCCGGCCAGACCCGGATCCCCAGGAGCCATGCCAGTCGTCAGCCACAGTGCCGGGACCATCGCGGGCGGCGACGGGGGGCCGGGCCCCGGCCAGGCCACGGGGAGCGCGTCCCCCGGCCATGCGTCCTCGGGCCGCACACCGTCCCCGTGCGCGCTCGTGGATCGCATCCTGGAGGTCGAATCGGCCTCGCACCGCTACGACGACTTCACGGCGCTGGACCGCGTCTCCGTCCATGCCGCCCCGGGGGAGTTCCTGACGCTGCTGGGGCCGAGCGGTTCCGGCAAGACCACGCTGCTCAAGATCATCGCCGGCCTGGAGGAGCCGAGCGCGGTCGAGGCGCTGCGGATCGCGGGCGAGGACGTGCGGGGCCTGCCCCCCAACCACCGCAACGTGGTCACCGTCTTCCAGCACTACGCCCTCTTCCCCCACATGACGGTAGGCGAGAACGTCGAGTACGGCCTGCGCCTGCGCCGCCTGCCGAAGCCCGAGCGCCGGAGGAAGGCGCTCGAAGCGCTCGACCTGGTGCGCCTTCCCGACAAGTACGAGCGGCGGGTCCACCAGTTGAGCGGCGGCGAGCGGCAGCGCGTCGCGCTCGCCCGGGCGCTCGTCGTCCGGCCCGCCATCCTCCTCCTCGACGAGCCCCTCGGCGCCCTCGACGAGAAGCTCCGGGTGACGATGCAGGTGGAGCTCCAGCAGCTCCAGCGCTCGGTGGGCACCACCTTCGTCTACGTCACCCACAGTCAGGAAGAGGCCCTGACCATGAGCGACCGCATCGTGCTGCTGAACCGCGGCCGGGTCGAGAAGGAAGGTACGCCGCGGGAGATCTACGAGCGGCCTTCCAGCCGCTTCGTCGCCGACTTCATGGGGATCGAGAACGTCATCGAAGGCACCCTGCTCGAATGCGCGGACGGGGTCGCGACGCTGCGCCGGGGCGACACCTCGCTCCGCGGACTCTGGAACGGCGACGGCGAAGCGAAGGCCGGTGACGCGGCCGTCCTCACCATCCGCGCCCAGGCGATGGACCTCGCCACCGACGAGACGGAGATCCCGCCCGATGCGAACCGCGTCGGGTGCCGGCCCCGCAACGTCCTCTACAAGGGCAAGTACCTCGACTTCGTCGTGGACACCCCCATCGGCGCGCTCACCGCGAGGCTGTGGATGCGCCGGGACGACTCCCCGCCGCCGCGCTTCGTGTGGTGGCGGCCCACCGATTCAGTGGCCGCCCCGGCCCACTGACGCTTGTGCCTCGCGCACGAGCGCACTTCCAACCTGAACGACACAGGAGCCAGCAAGATGAAAGAGCATCCGAAGAAGACCCCCGAGGTGCCCGACGAGAGCCGGCGACGCTTCCTGAAGCGTTCGGCGGCCGGCGCCGCCGCCCTCGCCGCTCCCGCCATCCTGAAGATGTCGCCGCGACAGGCGCGCGCGGCGGAGAACACCGTGCGCATCATCGGGCCGAACGTGGTCGCGGTGGAGGACTGGTCCGACTTCGAGGCGGAGACCGGCCTCAGCGTGGAGTGGCACGGCATCGCGAGCGACCCCGGCGTCTTCCTCCAGGAGGTGATCGCGAACGCGGCCGGCGACGACTACGACATCTTCTGCTTCGACGGCGGCACCGAGGACCGCCTCGGACCGGAGGGCTTCATCCTGCCGGTGGACGAATCCGCCATGCAGCGCTGGGCGAAGGTCCCGGACAACATCAAGCGCAGCCCCCTGCTCCAGGGCAAGGACGGCACGCAGTACGGGGTGCCGCTGGTCTTCAACGCGGACTCCTTCGTCTACTTCCCGGAGATGATCGGGCAGGAGGAGCCCCTCTCCTACCAGCTCCTCTTCGAAGCGGAGGAGACGCGCGGCAAGGTGGCGCTCGAGGACACCTGGCTCACCACCTTCGCGATGGCCGGCATGTACCTCAAGCATCACGGCATGGCGAGCATCGACCAGCCCTCCAACATGACGCCCGAAGAGGCCCGGACCACCGCCGACTTCCTCATCGAGCGCAAGCAGGCCGGCCAGTTCCGCGCGCTGTGGGGCACCTGGGAAGAGTCCATCGACCTCGTGGCCAACGGCGAAGTGGTGATCGAGAACTGCTGGGAGCCCGCGGTGAAGGCGCTTCAGCGGCAGGGCCACAAGGTCCGTTACGCCTATACGGTGGAGGGCTACAACAAGTGGATGCTGGCCGCCTACATCCCCTCCCAGGCCGAGGAGCGCGGCGATCTGGAGAAGATCTACCGGGCGATCGACGGGTTCCTGGGCGGCGCCTACGGTGCACAGATCGCGGTGCTGCGGGGCTATGCGACCGGCAACCCGCGCATGGCGCTCGACTTCGCCCGGGACGCCGGCTGGCCGACGGAGAAGATCGAAGCGATCGAGGCGAACATCGCCAAGATCGACAAGAAGTTCACCGCGGAGCAGTTCTGGCAGAACGCCGCCCCCGACCACGTCCAGGCGATCGAGAGCGAGTGGCAGCGCTTCGTGCAGACTTGAGGGCGAAGCGCCCGCGTATCCCGCGACGCCCTCCGCACCGGGAGGCGCACCGCACCCGGGCGGCGAGGGAAGGCCGCCGCCCGGGCGCCGTCGCGTAGGCGCCGGTGCGCGGAGCCGCACTCGGGTGGGGACCGGGCCGCCTCCTGCGAGCGCGGGAGGGCCCGGTCCTCGCCTTTCTCGCCCTCTGGACCTTCGTCATGCTGGTGCCGCTGGTCGGGCTGGTCGTCTTCTCTTTCCTCTCCTCGAAGGGGGTGCGGGTCGTCTTCGACCCGAACCTCGACGCGTACCTGAATCTCTTCGAGTCCGGGCGCTGGGCGGTGATCCTGCGCACGGTGCGCATCGCGGCGACGGTGACGCTCATCGAGCTGCTGATCGCGCTGCCCTTCGCCCTGTGGCTGGCCCGGCCCGCGCGCTCGCCCCTGCTGCGGGCGATGACGCTCGCACTCCTCACCGTGCCCTTCTTTCTCAGCATTGCGGCCCGGACCATCGTGTGGCGCGCGGTGCTCGGCACCTCGGGCCTCGTCAACAGCGTGCTACTCGGGCTGGGCCTGGTCGACGAGCCCCTCGACTGGCTGCTCTTCTCGGAGTTCGCCGTCCACCTCGGTCTGCTCGGGCCCTTTTTCCCGACCATGGTGTTCCCGATCTTCCTCGCCGCGGTGATGCTCGACGAGGACCTGCTGCAAGCGAGCCGTGATCTGGGGGCCGGGAGTCTGCGGACTTTCTGGCATGTGACCCTGCCCCTGCTCCTGCCCGGGATCTTCGCGGGCATCGCGTTCACCTTCGTCCCCATGCTCGGCGCGGACATCGTCCCCGCCCTCCTCGGCGGCGGCCACGCCCACCTGCTGGGCAACTCCGTGCACAGCCTGCTCACCGCGCTCAACTATCCCGTGGCGGCCGCGATATCGACCTTCGTGCTCGGGGCCCTGGTGCTGCTCTTCCTGGTCTTCCGCCTGCTGGTGCCGCGTCTCGGCGACCTCGGCGAGGTCTTCGAGGGTCTGCGGCGGTGAGAGCGAGGCGGCGCGCACGCCGGGGCCGGCGGGCCGGAGAGGAGGCCTGGGGCCGCCTCCCGGCCGTCCCGGGCTATTGCCTGATCGCGGTGCTCTACGCGCCCATCGTGTGGCTCGCGGTCATGTCGGTGAGCGCGGAGCCCCTGAGCGGCATCCCCGGACCCTTCACCGACGAGTGGTACCGGAGCCTCTTCCGCAGCACCCAATGGGTCGACCCGCTGGGGATGAGCATCGGGGTCGGCCTCACGGTGGGACTGGCCTGCACGGTGGCGGCGACGCTGGTCGGGCGCTCCCTCCCGCGGGTGCGGCGGCGCGGCACGGTGCTCGCCTGCGCGGTCCTGCCGCTCTTCGTGCCCGGAGTGGTGATGGGGACCGCGCTCTTCATGTACTTCCGCTCGCTGATGGGGCTCAAGCTCGGCCTGTGGTCGCTCGTGGTGGGCCACTTCGTGTGGGCCTTCCCCTTCTCGCTCCTCGCGGTGGTGGTGATGGCGTCGCGATTCGACACCCGCCTCGTCGACGCCGCCGCCGACCTCGGGGCGACCCCCTGGCAGCGCTTCCGGCACATCGAGCTCCCCGCCCTCATGCCCGGGATCGTCGCCGCCGGTCTCTTCGGCTTTCTGCTCTCGTTCAACGAGCTCTCGCGCAGCATCTTCCTGCACGGCCGGGTGACCACCCTGTCGCTCTACGCCTGGGCCCAGGCCTCCTCCCACACCACCAAGGTGCCGCTCATCTACGCCCTCAACACCCTGGTCCTGCTCGTGAGCCTCGTCCTGGTATGCAGCGCCTTCTGGCTCCTCTTCGGGCGCAAGGGAAGGTAGCTCTTCTGCCGGTCCCTCAGCGCTTCTCCACCATCCCGAAGTGGCGAAAGGCCGCGAAGATGGCGCTGCGCTCTCTCCCCTTCGGGCACGGAACGGCCCTGGTGTTCCCGCGCCGGTTCGGAGCGCGTTTCACGGGCAATCCGGCCAGCTCCTTGCAGTGTGCGATCCAGCAGGTCTTCGGCACGAAGCCGTGACGCGCCTTGACCCAGCGCTGAATGTCCCGGTACGTCGCATCCACTCGGTGCATGGGCAGCGTGATCTTGCCTTCCTCGTGGGCCTGCACCTCGTACAACCCTTCCAGAACTTCGTTGAAGACGTTGCGTTCGGTCACCGTTCGATTACCTCCACGACCTTCCGCCACGCCGCCCGTTCGGCAGCGCCGAGATCGTCCTTCACACTCTTGCCGAATATCGTCAGCAGATAAATGCGAGACGCACTGACCCGCCAGTAGTAGATCACCCTGACGCCTCCGCGTTTCCCTTGCCCTCGCCTCGACCAACGCACTGTGCGGATGCCCCCCGTCCCTCGCATGACGTTCCCGGCTTCGGGGTGTCCGGCGAGGAAGGTCTGCAATTCGGCGTAGCTGTCGTCGTCCAGCAGCGAATCGATCCACTTCGTGAAATGCTTGGTCTCGACGAACACCACGGGCGAGCAATCATACGCGGTTTCCGGAGGGTGAACGAAGAGGAAGAGCCCACGACTCCGGCCGGTCGCTCGAGCGACCGGCGGCCCGCCCGGCGCTTTGACGCATCGCACGCGGGGTCCACATAATCCGGCACCTTGCCTGACTACACGCCAGAAGAAAGGGAGCTTGATGGCTGAACCAGGGACGCGCTACCGGGTCGGGGTGGACATCGGCGGGACCTTCACCGACTTCTGCGCCTTCGATGAGCGGACGAGCCAAGTGCACGCGCTCAAGGTCCTGTCCACTCCCGAGACGCCGGGGCGCGAGGTCATCGAGGGACTGCGGCAGCTCGAGGAACGTTTCTCGGTCCCCCCGGCGGAGATCGCCTGTTTCACCCACGGCACGACGGTGGGTGTCAACACCGTCATCCAGAAGAAGGGGATCCGGCTCTGCCTCTTCGCCACCGAGCGCTTCGTCGACGTGCTGGAGATCGCCCGGCTGAAGATGCCGGACCCCTACGACCTCAAGTCGCGCCGGCCCGACCCCTTGGTGCCGAAGGATCGGGTGATCCCGGTGCGCGAACGCATGCGCAGCGACGGCCGCACCGACACCCCGGTCGAGGAGCAGAGCGTTGCCGACGCGGTGGCACGGGCCCGCGCGCTCGGGGCGGAGGGCATCGTGGTCGCCCTCATCAACGCCTACCGCAACCCCGCGCACGAGCGGGAAGTGGCGGCGCTGGTACGGCGCTTCGCCCCGGAGCTCGCGGTATTCTGCTCGAGCGAGGTGTGGTCGATCGTGCGCGAGTACGAACGCACCGTGACCGCGGTGATCCACGGCTACGTGCAGCCCCGGGTGAGCCGCTACCTCGGCTCCCTGCAGGCGGCGCTCCGCGAGGCCGGGGTGCCGGCGCCGGCCCTGGTCACCAAGTCGAACGGCGGGGTCATGAGCGCGGAGCAGGGCAAGACGGCCTGCGCGCAGATGCTCCTGTCCGGCACCGCGGCCGGAGTCATCGGCGCGAGCCACGTCGCGGAGCTCGCCGGCTTCCCCAACGCGATCAGCTTCGACGTGGGCGGCACCAGCGCCGACGTCGCCTTCATCGAGAAGGCCCGCCCGCAGTACGGCACCGGCGAGATGATCGGCGGCTACCCGATCTACATCCCGAGCGTTTCGGTGACCTCGATCGGCGCGGGCGGAGGCTCGATCGCGTGGCGCGACGCGCTCGGGGCGCTCAAGGTAGGCCCGGAGAGCGCGGGTGCGGACCCGGGCCCCGCCTGCTACGGCCGGGGCGGCGACCGCCCCACCCTCACCGACGCCTTCGCGGTGCTGGGCTACGTGGGAGCGGTGGACATCGGCTATCGCGCGGTGCAGGTCGATGCCGAGGCGGCGCGCCGCGCGGTGGGCACCCTCGCGGCACCGCTCGGGATGTCGGTGGAGGACGCGGCGGAATCGATCCTGCGCATTGCGGTCTCGGGCATGTACCTCGAGGTGAGCAAGCTGATGTCGGCCTGCGGCGTCGACCCCCGCGACAACGCACTGCTCGCCTTCGGCGGCGCGGGACCGATGACCGCCTGCTTCCTCGCCGACGAGCTCGGCCTGCACGACGTGGTGGTACCGGCGACGCCGGGGGTCCTGAGCGCACTCGGCGGCCTCATCGCCGACCTCAAGAACGACTTCATCAAGACCGTCTACCTGGACCTCGACGCCGCCGGCGCCGCCGAGGCGATCCGGGAAGAGTTCGCGTCGCTCCGGGCGCGAGGGGCACGCTGGCTGCACGAGGAGCAGGACTACGCGGGCGAGCCGCGCTTCCTCTGTTCCGCCGACATGCGCTATCGGGGCCAGTCCTTCGAGGTGGAAACCGGCCTCGACGCCGCGGCGATCGAGAACGGCGACCTCCAGGCCTTCGCCGCCGCCTTCCACGACGCCCACCAGAAGCTCTACTACCACTCGGACCGCGAAGCGCCAGTACAGATCATCAACCTGCGCCTGGTCGCGATCGGACGCACGCCCAGGCCAAGCTTCACCCGGGAGACGGAACGCGAAGGGCGGGCCGAGCCGGAGCGGTGGATTCCGGTCTACGCGGGAGGCCGCCACCGGGAAGTGCCCCTCTTCCTGCGCCACCGGCTGCATCCGGGAGACCGCATCGAGGGCCCCGCGGTGATCGCCCAGGAAGACACCACGGTGTGCGTGGCCGCCGGCTTCTCGGGCCGCGTGGACGGGTACCGCAACCTGCTCCTGCACCGTGCCCGCGACTAGCCCGGATCTCTCACCGGTAAAGCACTGGAATGAAGTTCCGGACACCAGTAGCGCGCAAACGCCCGCCCCCTGCACTCGTGCTCGTTCCGCAACCACCGACGCAGCCGATGGCGCGCGTGGGCGTCCACGGCTCGGTACGCCTTCGCATGTACAGGTTCGACAGCAGCTTCCTCGAGGTGCCGAGGGCAGAGAGTGCGGCATAACAGTCGCATCAACCTCTCGCCCGAGCGGTGAGAGTTTGTGTGTGACACGTTCGACAGGGTTCGGGCGCTGCTTTCCGAGGGCAGTGTCCGAATCTCGGAGCCAAGACAGATACGACGAGGTCACCGCTGACGGACTACTTGCAAGGGAACTTGTCGAGGGTGTGGAAACCGCGGAGGTAATTGAGGATTATCCGAACTACCCCAAAGGACCATGCGTTCTACTGCTCCAACGAACGAAGGATGGGCGCTCCGTCCACGCTGTATGGGGACTTCCCGCTGGCCATACGAGCCCGGCAGTGCTGATAACAGCGTACTCACCTGATCCTGAGAAATGGGAACCCGGATTCAAGCGGAGACACAAGTGAGCAAGAGAAAGCGAACGAAGCTCGTTCACGAAGGACACCACGTTGCAGAAGTTGATGTAGATCTCCTGGAAGAGCCTGAAGGATGGTCACCCTATCTTTCTCTTGAAGACGCGTATCGTCTCGATGATGTACGGGAGGCTCTTCGGCGAGGTGACGTCAGGATCGCTGCAAAAAAGTCGCGCGTGTTCAGCCTCACACCTGTCGCTGTGTAAGGCCGCATGACACGTCACTCGAGCGGACACCGTAAGGCGGCGTCGCTTGACTCCATCGTTATGTGTCGAACCATTCGACCGACGGACATGGACAGACAACCCGGTCACGGTCCCGACAAGGCGGCGCCGCTTGATTCTGCGTCAGGTGCGAGAAAGGCGAGGACGAAGACATGACGACTCCCATTCTTCCAGTTCGGGCTGAATTGCAAAGGTCGGGTTGCGGGTGAGCCCTCCGATGCCCGTTCAGACGTTGTCGTTGCAGAGTGTGCAGCCGGCGATCCAACCGCCGCCTCGGAGCGGGGGTTGTTTCTTGCTGACCTGCCGGTCCTCGCGACGACGGAGGTGGCAGAAGCTCTGGCGGATGCGCCATTTTCAGCCATGGCTCTGCCCCAAAAAGCTGCCCTTGACGCTCTGCACATAGGTCTAGCTGCGGCCAATGGCATCGATATCCTCTTGACGTGGAACTGCGCGCATATTGCCAACCCCTTCATGCAACCGCAGATCAACACTGCGTGCGTAGAGTTCGGTGTCATTCCGCCGACGATCTGCACACCACTGCAACTTATCTGAGGCATAGGACAATGTGGAAAGACCCTATTGTCGAAGAAACCCGGAGTAGGCGCGAAGAGCTTGCTCGACGCTTCAACTGTGACATCAAGGCCATCGGGGATGCGTTGAGGCGGCAGCAGAAAGCGAGTGGGCAAAAGTCCATCACTCGCCCACCGAAACGTGTCAAACCTACTGCGGCATAACACGACGCGTCAGCCGACGGCCATCCCGCTTCGCGGCTTGTCCGTAGCTGAGCTTCGTCGCTGTTTTACC
This sequence comes from uncultured Ectothiorhodospiraceae bacterium, assembly GCA_964347195.1. Classification (GTDB taxonomy): domain Bacteria; phylum Pseudomonadota; class Gammaproteobacteria; order HK1; family HK1; genus JAJEAD01. The sequence continues at coordinate 4,100 of CAYFYD010000026.1, read as the reverse complement.
GGCAACGGAGTTCGACGGTGATTGCACGGGTTGCGAAGCTACTGGACCGTTGCGGAGGCGGGGAGTCTGTGATGCCTCCGACGGAGCTCTACAACGAAGGGTGGCTTCTCCGCCTTGCCCTCGACTGGTTCAGTACGGATGGACCCTCTGACTCCCACTTCTCTTTCTCCCCAGGAGCGGATTGGTACTCCGAAGGCCGACTTGCGTCGCGCTTTCTCGCTCGGTCACGTCGCGACAAGAAAGCTGAGAGGCACACGCACGCTGACGGCACCATCGGGCACTTCTCGGTGTGCCCGGGCAAGAGGTCGGAGATCGTGCCCGCGGCCAAGGCGACCCAACTCGTTGCAATTGAAGCGAAACTTGGTAGTCCGCTGGCCTCGGGTACCACGAATGCCCCGGGATATGATCAAGCGGCGAGAATTGCGGCCTGCCTTGTCCACATCGCGAGTGAGGCAAAGGTCGAGCCATCAAGGCTCGTACACTATGGGTTCTATGTCGTGGCCCCGGAAGCGCAGATCAACGCTGGTGTATTTGCGTCCCTTGTAACGAAGGAGAGTATCGAAGAGAAGGTACGACGGCGTGCGGCACAGTTCGGTGGAGGAGCGACGGAGTGGGTCGACAGGACCTTCATGCCGTACTTCACAGCACTGAAGATCGAATTGGTGTCCTGGGAACAGATCATCGCAGAAATGGAAGCAGACTCGTTCGCGAGCGAGTATAGCCGTTTCTATGAAATGTGCTGCAGCTTCGTTCCGAGGCTTCGGAATGCAACATAGCAAGCCCTTCGAGTGCGCGGGACACACGTGTGGAGACGAACAAGTCGGTTTACATCGAATCCTCGGTCATCAGCTATCTCACGGCCCGGCCGAGTCGCGACGTTGTCATTGCCGGACACCAGGCAGTTACGGCGGAGTGGTGGAACGAGCGTCGCTTGCGGTATGACGTGTATGTATCGCCATTGGTGGTGGAGGAAATCTCGGCTGGCGATGCTTCGGCAGCGGAAGAGCGCCTTCGGGTGATTGTGGATATCCCGAGCGTTATGACGACAGCAGAGGCCGAATCATTGGCGACTGCGCTGTTGGCATCAAATGCGGTTCCGGCCAATAGTGCCCGCGACGCCTTGCATATTGCAATCGCTGCCACCCAGGGGATTGATTACATAGAGAGGCAGAAGCAATACCAAGACCGACTGATTGAGACCACAAGGAATGCTGAGCGGAGCGATCAGCCAACCGCCTAACACGGCGCATCGGCGAACGCGGTCAAGCCGCGCCGCTGAGCTTGGTCGTTGGACAGTTTGAGTCTACGGGCAACGAACTGTGAACTTTCGGTACTATATCGATCCACAGACCGAGGTACCACACATCTATGGTCACGACGTCACGGAGGGCGAAGTCGAGGAGGTTCTCTTGCGCCCTGGAGAGGACCGGCCCGGGCGGGACGGGTCTCGGGTGGCGATCGGGAGTACGTCTGGTGGAAGATACCTGCGGGTCATTTACATCCCGGATCCAGAGCCGACTAGCGTCTTTGTAGTAACGGCGTATAGCATGATCGGGAAACCCCTGTCAGCATTCCGACGCCGCACGAGAGGGAGAAGACAATGAAACAATCGAGATTTCCGAAGGGTTGGGACGAGGAACGGGTGTCGAAGCTAGTAGCTCACTACGAAACCCAAACCGAAGATGAGATCGTAGCCGAAGACGAAGCAACTTTACTCGACCCCGAGCAGACCGTGATGGAGGTCCCAGCCAAGCTCGTGCCGACGATACGGGAGCTCATTGCCAAACACGAGGATGTTGCCTGAAAAACCTGACAAGACGCTCCAGCCGACGGCCAACCCGCTGCGCGGCTTGTCCGCGGCTGAGCTTGGTTGTTGGCGGTCACAAGACTCGTGAAACATGGAAGTAGAAACAGCCAAAGCAATTGGGTCGTTACTTCCTTGCGGTGTTGGCCCGTCTCCGAACACGTCACTCGAGCGGACACCGGAAGGCGGCGACGTTAGATTCTACGTCAGGTGCGAGAAACACGAGGACGAAAACATGACGACTCCCTTTTTTCCAGTTCGGGCGCAGTTGCGCAACTCGGGTTGCGGGTGAGCCCTCCGATGCCTGTCGACTACGTCACCCTGCAGATCTTCGCCAACCACTGCTCGGCCGCGGCCGAGACGATGGCCCGCACGCTCCTGCGCACCGCCCACTCGACCTTCGTTCGCGAGAGCGAGGACTTCACCATCGGCATCGTGACCCCCGCGGGCAAGACCTTCGCCTCGCCCTTCGCGCTCGGCGCGACCTGGTTCGTGGGGCTCGACTACGCCAACGCGCTCTCCCTCATCGACGAGTACCACGAAGGCGACATCTGCCTCACCAACGACCCCTACAGCGGCTTCGTGTGCACCCACTCCCCGGACATGCACCTGTGGAAGCCGGTCTTCCACGAGGGCGAGCTGCTGTGCTTCGTCGCCGGTCACATCCACAACACCGACGTCGGGGGGGCGGTGCCCGCGAGCCTCTCGCGCACCCTGACCGAGGTGCACCAGGAGGGGATCCGCATCCCGCCCACCAAGCTCTACCGCCGCGGGGAGCTGAACGAGGAGCTGCTTCGGGTCCTCCTCACGAACGTGCGCATGCCGGAACAGAACTGGGGCGACCTCAAGGCGCTGGCGGCGGCGATGAACACCGGCGAGCGCAAGGTGCACGAGATCGTCCGGCGCTTCGGAGTCGAGACCTTCCGCCGCGGCGCGGAGGAGCTCCTCGACTACGCCGAGCGCCAGGCCCGTAACGTCATCCGCAAGATTCCCGACGGCGAGTACTTCTTCGCCGACTACATGGACGAAGACAGCGCGGGCGGCTACCCGGCGCGCATCGCGCTGAACCTCGTCGTCGACGGCGAGGAGATCACTTTCGACTACTCGGGCAGCGACCCGCAGCTCGCCTCCTCGATCAACATCCCCACCGGCGGGGACGAACGCCACGTGCTGATGATGGTGGGCCTCGTCTACGTGCTGTACACGCTCGATCCAAGCATCCTGCGCAATGCGGGGCTCGCACGCCCGAGCCGCTGCATCCTCCCCGAGGGCTCGATCGTCAACCCGCAATTCCCGGCCGCGGTGGGGATGCGCAGCCTCGGCACCGTGCGGGTCATGTCGACCATCTTCGGCGCCTTCGCCCAAGCCCTGCCGCACCGGCTCCAGGCCGGACCGGGCGGGGGCGGGCCGCTGCTCAACGTGCGCACCACCGACAACCGGAGCGGCCGAAGGGTCATGGCGAACATCAGCCCGATCACCGCGGGGGCGGGCGGCAGCGCGGAGGGCGACGGCACGGAGGGCAACGGGGCGAACCAGGCCTTCTTCAAGAACACCCCGGTCGAGATCAACGAGGCGGAGACGCCGATCCGGATCCTCGAGTACTCCCTCTCGCGCGACTCCGGGGGCGCCGGCAGGTGCCGCGGGGGGCTCGCGACCTCGATGACCTTCCAGGTCTTCTCGCCCCACACCGTGCTCACCGCCCGGAACCGGGACCGGGTGCGCTTCACGCCTTGGGGCATCGCGGGCGGCGCGGCGGGCAAGTCCTCCGCCTTCGTCCTCAACCCCGGCTCCAATCACGAGGTCGATCTCGGCAACACCGACGTCGTCACCGTCGACCCGGGCGATGTCGTGCGCATCACCGCGGCCGGGGGCGGGGGCTACGGGCCGCCCTGGGAGCGTCCCGCGGAGCGCGTGCTCAGCGACGTGCGGCGCGGCTTCGTGTCGGTGGCGGGAGCGCAGAGGGACTACGGCGTCGTGATCCGCGAGGACGCGGTCGACGCGGGGGCGACCGAGCGCCGGCGCGCGGAAATGGCCGACGGGGCGAGCGGGGCCTTCTTCGGCCACAGCCCGGGCCGGGTCGCCTTCGAGACTCGGTGGACGCGGAGCGCCTACGCCCGCCTCCATGAGCTGCTCTGGCGCCTTCCCGTACACTGGCGCTTCTACGCCAAGCACCGGATCTTCGAGACGGTGGAAGTGGCGGTGGACGAGGGCGAGGCGGCGAGCGAGGAGATGCTGGAGCGTGCCTACGCCCGCCTGCTCGAGCGGAACCCGTAGCTCGGCCACGACTTGGCACAGG
>CAYFYD010000025.1:0-17523 GCA_964347195.1 uncultured Ectothiorhodospiraceae bacterium | reverse complement strand
TCGCCGGCGGGCTTCCGCACGCGGTCCCCTGGCGGATCCGCAGCCGGGCTGAGGATGTTGCGTAATCAGGGAACCGCATGGACGAGCCGGCCACCCCGCCGCATGAAAAGGTCCGGCGTCGCGAAGGCGCTTCTCCCGGGGGCGCGGTACATCGCCCGTCCCGAGTCTGCTTTCGCAGCAAAGTCGGCATGACGGCTTCAGAGCCCGTGTTTCGGGATTCGTTGACCGAGATGGATTCCCGCCCCCGATCGGGGTCGAGGGGAAGCTTGCGCGGGAATGACGGGAGGAGGCGCGGGAATGACGGACAGTGTGCGGGATCCCACTCCTCGTCTCGCGGACATGCTGGCTCAGAGCGTTGACCGCGGGTTGTCGATCCGGATCGCGCCGACGACGCCAAGTCCCGGCTCTTCGTATCGTTCGACGGCTACGGACTGGCTGAGCTGCATGGCGGTCATCTCACTTGGGGCAGTGGCGATGTACTCGCACGTGCCCCACTCTCAGCAACTCTCATTTCCGAGGGCACCACTATCTTGGATCGCGTGGATCTCGTCCCGAGAGTATCCGAGCTCCGACAGGATCTCGTTGTTGTGCTCGCCCAGACGTGGCGCACCACGGTGTATATCCGCGGGGGTCCCCTCGAAGCGAGCCGCGCTGCGAGCCTGACGCAGGCGTCCCGCAACCGGGTGGTCATGTTCAATCACGACCTCACTCGCCCGCACCTGGGGGTGGTCGATGACCTCATGACGTTTCAGGGCGGGGGCCGATGGGACATCTTCACGCTCGAACAATGTCATCCACTCCGCGGTGGTCTTGCGCCGCAGCTCCTCCTGAACCAGGGTCAAACGCTCATTCACATTCTTGTCGCGCAGCGCCGGGGTCGAGAAACGTGGGTCTTTCAGCATTTCCGGCTTGCCAAAGGCCCGAGACAGGTTGCTCCATTCTTTGTTGGTCATGGTGGAGACCGCCATGTACCCATCCCTGGTCTCGTAAATCAGGTCGATAAAGCTGGCGGCGGCCTGATTGCTTACCGGGCGATCCACAAAAGTGAGTCCGCCCATGTCGGACGCCCAAAGGAAGTTCAACACCACGTCCAGCATCGATAAACGGACGTGTTGACCTTCACCGGTGTTCTCCCGGGCAAGCAGCGCGGCGGTAATGGCCTGTGAAGCCGAAACCGCCGTCAACTTGTCGGGAAGAATGGTACGCACGAGACGGGGACGGGCTTCATCGGAACCTGCTTGTATGGTGGTCAAGCCGGAAAGCGCTTGAACGATGGGATCGTATACCGGTTTGCGCGACCACGGGCCACGTTCCCCGAAACCGGATATCGAGACATAGATGATCCTGGGAGACACCCTGCGGATATCTTCTTCGCTGATCCCCAGTCGCTCTACCACGCCGGGGCGAAAGTTCTGGACGAACACATCGGCACTCGCGGCAAGCTTTTCCAGCACCGACTTCCCTTGTGGGCTCTTGAGATTCAAGGTCAGCGAGCGTTTGCTGCGATTGATGTTCAGAAATGCCGCGGCAAGACCCTCGACCCGGTTGCCGGCCGAGCGGGTGTGATCCCCGGTTCCGGGCATCTCGACCTTGATTACGTCGGCCCCCTGATCACCGAGAATCGACGTTGCCCAAGGGCCGGTGAGCATGCTCGTCGTATCGACTATTCGGTAACCGCTGAGTGGGCCGGACATGATCGTTCCTTACTCGGGCAGAGAACCAACCATAATCTCACCCAGACCCTTCAGGTGCGCATCCAGCACCGGGGCACACTTTGGTCTCGCCGCCACCATCTCGTAACAACGCTTGACGGCCGGCAGGTTCTCCAGGCGCAAATCCGTGTCCGGACTGCCGACTCTTTCGTCTCCCACAGACAGCCAGGCGGCGGTGATCGCCAAGTACAAATCCACGAGAGAGAATCGTGCCCCCAGATGATAAGGGCCATTGTCGGCAAGGTGCTGGTCGACAACTCTCCAGCGCCCCCGCAACGTGTCTGCCGCCTTGGTCCTTATTCGAGGAATGTCGGCGGGGTCGGTCGAATACCGGTTGGCATAAGCTTTGCGCTTGCCCGCCTCCTGCACTTCCCCGACGTGGTAGAACAGCCAGTCGTGCAACACCCCTCGCCCCGCTTCGTCGGGCAGTGGCGCGAGCTCCGCCAGCCGGTGCCGGTCGGCCAGAAACATCATGATGGCCGCAGTCTCACAGATGCTCTCACCGGAATCCGTCACCAGGACAGGGATGAGCCCACGGGGGTTGACGGCGAGAAAGTCCTCACTTCGATGCTCATCGGCCGTGATGTCGATGTGCCTCAGATCGTATTCGAGACCGCCCTCTTCGAGCACCAGCAAAGCGGCGCCGGAGCGCGTGCCATCTTGATGATACAGCGTGTACATGCGTCTTCTCCTCAGCCACCAGTTTCTCGAGAGCTCGGTCCGGCGCTGGTCCGGCCCGCCACGATCCGACACACCCGGCGTGACGCAATCAAGCCCAAGTGAGGGGAAGGCGGCACGAGGAAAGCGATAACCGATGGAAGTGAGGTCGCACGAGCGACTCTGACGGAACCCGGAGGATCTAGAGGCGCATCGGCATCACCACATACCGGCACGATTCGCCCGAGTCCGGAGTAATCAGGCAACTACTGTCCGCATCGGTCATGTGGAGCTTTGCCGCCTCGGTCGGCAGCACACTGAGCGCATCTATCAGATAGGAGACGTTGAAGCCGATCTCCAGAGGCTCCCCGGAGTACTCCACTTCGACCTCGTCCTCGGCTTCCTCCTGATCCGGGTTGTTGGCCAGCACCCGCAGCACTTTTTCTTCAAGATTCAAACGGATGGAGCGGTACTTCTCGTTCGACAGGATGGATGCCCGCACCAAGCTCTGCTTCAGCGATTCACGGTCCACGCTCACCCGCTTGTCGCAGACCTCCGCCAGGGGCACGACCCGATCGTAGTCGGGGAACTTGCCCTCGATGAGCTTGCTCGTGAAGGACAGACCCGGCGTATCGATCTGGATCTGGTTGGCCGAGATCACGATATCGACCGCCTCCTCACCCGTCCCGAGAGTCCGGTTGAGCTCCATGATCCCTTTTCTCGGCACGATGATGGAGCGGGGCTCCTGAACCCCCGCAGCGTCGATGTCCAGATCCGCTATCGCCAGACGATGCCCGTCGGTCGCCACTGCTCGCAGCCTCCTTTCCGCGAACTCCAGCAGCAACCCGTTCAAGTAGTAGCGCACATCCTGCTGAGCCATTGCAAAGTGGGTCAGATCGATGAGGCGTTTCAGGTCGGTCTGAGGCAAAGTCATCTTCGCCTCCGCTGCGGGCGCCTCGAAGACCGGGAAATCCTCCGCCGGCAAGGTGTTGAGCACGAATCGACTGCGTCCGGAGCGCAGCACCACTCGTCCCTTGTCCAGGGCCAGATGGATATCGGTGTTGGCGGGCAGCGAACGACAGATGTCGATGAGCTTGCGGGCAGGCACCGTGGTGGAACCGGGCTGGGCACCATTCAACGCAGCGGTCGCGATGAACTGCAATTCCATGTCGGTTGCCGACACCGACAACGACTCCTCCTCACAGGAAAGCAGGACATTGGCGAGGATAGGTGTAGTTTGACGTCTCTCTACTACGCCCTGGACCGCAAGTAGTGGCTGCAGGAGCGTGTCCCGATCAACACTGAACTGCATGTATTTACCCTGTTGTTTATGTTGTCGGTTTGCCCGGATACTGTGGACAACTCAATAAATTCATTACCAATCAGACAGTTGAACCATACAACATCCTGTTTGGAAGAGCAGGCGTTCCATGCACGGCGGATGTGGCCGAATTGTGCATGATCCGGGACGCCAGGGGCTCCTCCCGGGTTGTCCACAGCTTGTCGACAGCTATATGGTCAACATCCGACTGAGGGATTCATACTCCTCGTTCAGGGCGGCGCTTTCGTCTCGAAGCTCGCGCACTCTCCGGTGGGCATACAGGGCGGTGGTATGGTCTCGGCCGCCGAAAGCGTCGCCAATCTCCGGCAGGCTATGGTTGGTCAGCTCCTTGGCCAGGGCCATTGCGATCTGTCGGGGTCGGGTTACGGACCGGCTCCTTCGCCTCGAGGTGAGGTCCGCTACGCGAATCCTGTAGTAGCGGGCGACGGTCTGCTGAATGTTTTCGATGGTAATGAGCTTGCTCTGCAGCGCGAGGATGTCCCGCAGCGCGCGCCGGGTCAGATCGAGGCTGATGGGGCGCTGGGTGAACTGCGCATAGGCGATCACCCGTCGCAGAGCCCCCTCGAGCTCGCGAACGTTGGACCGGATCCGTTCCGCAATGAAGAGAGTGACCTCTCTCGGCAGGTCGAATCCTGCCCTCTGGGCCTTGTGCATGAGGATGGCGGCCCGCGTCTCGATGTCCGGCGGCTCGATCTCGACCGTCAATCCCCAGCTCAGGCGTGAGGTCAATCGTTCCTCAAGGCCGGCGATTGCCTTGGGGAGGCGGTCGCAGGTGACGACAATCTGCCGTTGATCCTCGTGCAACTTGTTGAAAATGTGGAAGAATTCCTCTTGGGTGCGTTCCTTGCCGACAAAGAACTGGACATCGTCGATGAGCAGCACATCGACCGAACGGTAGCATCGCTGGAACTCGTCGCTGGCGTTGCGCTTGATGCTGCTCACCATCTCGGTGAAGAAGCGTTCGGAGTGGACGTAGGCGACTCGGGTGTTGGGCAGATTCCGATCCGTGGCGTTGCCTATCGCGTGCATCAGGTGGGTCTTGCCGAGCCCGACCCCCCCGTAGATGAGGAAGGGGTTGCTTTCTCCCCCGAGGTCCTCGGTCACTTTGTGGGAATAGGCGAGAGCGAACTGATTCGATCGGCCTTCGACGAAGGTGTCGAAAGTGAACTCCGACTGAAGTCCCTTGGGGCGCGGTGCCATCGGGTCGAGAGCGGCTCGGTAGGCCTCCGGCTGGGCCGCGCTCGCTTGGGGAGAGGGGGATCCGGGCCCGGCTTCACCGCCCACCTCGATTGCGACGCCGGCGATGTGTGAGCCCCGGCCGCGGCGCAAGACCTCCTGGATATGCGGGAGAAGATTGTCCTTGACCTCGCTCTGAACGTATCGATTCGGTGCGAGCAGAAGCAGACCCCGACCGTCCTCGACCGCCTGGAGGGGACGAATCCAGGTGTTGAACTGCTGGGGAGGGAGCTCGCTTCCGAGCTTGTCGAGACACTCTTCCCACAGCGATGCCACCGACTCGACCCCCCCGTTGGCGCACCGTTACCACGCGGCCACCAGTCGGAGACGAGTGTATACCGGTTGCGCACCCGGTATCCACAATGCTGCCTCCGAGGTGCCCGAGTCGTCGGCCAAGCTGTTGATTCAAAGCGATTCTCCCTCCGGAGGGCGCCGGCCGGGACGCCGGGAAGAATGCTCGCTCAGGGGTAGTTTCCTGATTTCCCGATGCTTTCTCCAAACCCGCATCGACGAGCTGGCCACCCCGTCGCATGAACAAGGTCCGGCGTCGCGAAGGCGCTTCTCCCGGGTGCGCGGTACATCGCCCGTCCCGAGTCTGTTTTCGCAGCAAAGGTTGAACCCGGCCTCGGGGAAGGGTGGACTCCGGCGGCCGGCCGGCCCGGCACACCCCGGTCCCGGAAGAGGGCGGGATGCCGTCGCTCCCCCGTCCGGCGGGGGTACGCATCCGTGGGCGGTCAACGAATCCCGAAACTCGGGGTCTGAAGCCGTCATGCCGACTTTTGACGAGGCCTGCCTGCCAACGAGGGGAGTTTGACCTTCATCACGGTTGGGGAGTAGCATCCGCGCCCCTTCGCTTAACAAGCTTGGATCACGCGTAGATGTCGCGGGCCCTGGACTCGAGTGAAACGAACCTTTCAACCAAGCAACCTGAAGCGCAAGCGGCGCCACGGGTTTCGTGCGCGGATGGCAACGAAGGCGGGTCGCCGCATCATCAGAAATCGGCGAGCCAAGCGGCGGAGCAGGCTGAGCGCCTGAGTTCCGGCTCCGAGCCCTCGCCGCGGGGTGCGTGCTTCCCCCGTTCCTGCCGGCTTACCCGGGCGCGGGAATTCGAGAGGGTCTTCTCGGGCTCCTTGCGCTCCAGCGGAGAAGGGTTGCGCCTTCTCGCCGTCGCGAAACGTGAAGGGGGCGCTCGGCTCGGAATGGCCATCGCGCGCCGGCGCGTGCGGAAGGCGGTATGCCGTAGCCGAATAAGGCGGGTGATACGGGAAAGCTTCCGGGAGCACCACCGGGAGCTCGGGGATCTGGACATCGTGGTGCTGGCCCGCTCCGGGCTCGACCACATCGACAATGCCACCCTGCGCCGGCTTCTGGCCGGCCACTGGCGTCATCTGGCGCGTCGCCGGGCGAAAGCGCGTTCGGGTTAGCCCATGTGCATTCATCCGGCCGCGGCTACACTTCCGCGGCATCGGCCCGGCCCGTCCCGGCTCCGCGGCATCGCGTCGCCGCTGCACCCCTCGCACATCAAGCCGAAGAGGGATTGACGAATTGCCTCTCGAGCAACTGAGAACCCTGCTCATCGTCGGCATGGGCGTCGTGCTCTTCCTGATGTGGCAGCAGTGGCGCCTGGACTACGGGCCTTCGCCCGGCGATGCGCCGGGCCCCGCCCGTCAAGCGGCGAGCGACGGCCCCGCTCCGCCCGACACCGTTCCGGACGATGCCGGCGTGCCCGAGATCCCGCCGGATGCGATCGGGAGCGGCGAGGAGGAGGCGCCGGCGCCCGCGGCGCCGTCCCCGACCCTTCGCGAGGTGGTCAGGGTGCGCACCGATGTCGTGAACGCCGAGATCGGCCTCGCGGGTGGGAACCTCCAACGGCTCGAGCTGTTGCACTATCCCGTGTCGGTGGACCGGCCGGATCTTCCCTTCGGCCTGCTCGGTGACGCCGAGCCCGAGGTCTTCGTGGCGCAATCCGGACTCCTGAGCGCGGCGGACGCGCCCAATCACCACGCCACTTTCCGTTCGGCGCGGACCGAGTACGCGTTGGGCGATGCGGAGGCATTGCAGGTGCGCCTGGAGTGGGAGGGCTCCGGGCCCCTCGGGGTGACCAAGGTGTACACCTTCCGGCGTGACAGCTATCTCGTGGACCTGAGCTACGAGATCCGCAACGACGGAGACGAGGCGTGGGCGGGGAGGCTCTACGGGCAGTTCCTGCGCGCGGAAGTGCCGCCCGAGGGCGGGCTCTTCCGCACCTACACCTACACCGGAGGTGTGATCTCGGGTCCGGAAAAGCCCTATGAGAAAATCGATTTCTCGGACATGGCGAGCCAGCCGCTGGACAGGGACACGCCGGGCGGCTGGGTGGCGATGATCCAGCACTACTTCGCCGGAGCCTGGATTCCCGACCAGACCGTCACCAACCGCTTCTACAGTCTGGAGCCGGACGGCAACCGCTACGTGCTCGGCCTCATGACGCCGGGGGTCCGCGTCCCCGCGGGCGAGTCCGCGTGGCTGCGCCTCGGTCTCTACGTCGGCCCGAAGGTACAGTCCAGGATGAAGGCGGCCGCGCCCAACCTCCAGCGCGCGGTCGACTACGGGTGGTTGTGGCTCATCGCGCAGCCTTTGTTCTGGCTGCTCGCCTGGATCCACGGCATCGTCGACAACTGGGGGTGGGCGATCATCATCCTCACCCTGCTCGTGAAGCTCGCCTTCTTCCACCTCTCCGCCACGAGCTACAAGTCGATGGCGAGGATGCGCAAGGTGCAGCCGCGCATCACCGCGATCCGCGACCGCTACGGCGGCGACAAGGCGCAGATGAACCAGAAGATGATGGAGCTCTACCGGGAGGAGAAGATCAATCCCCTGGGCGGCTGTCTCCCCATCGTGGTGCAGATCCCGGTGTTCATCGCGCTCTACTGGGTGCTGCTGGAGAGCGTGGAGCTGCGCCAAGCCTCGTTCGTCTTCTGGCTCCAGGACCTGAGCGTCTACGACCCCTACTTCGTGCTCCCCTTGATGATGGGCGTCACGATGTTCATCCAGCAGAAGCTCAACCCGGCTCCACCGGACCCGATGCAGGCGCGGATCATGATGGCGCTGCCCTTCGTGTTCACCTTTCTGTTCCTGTTCTTTCCTTCGGGTCTGGTGCTCTACTGGTTCGTCAACAACCTGCTCTCGATCGCCCAGCAGTGGATAATCACCCGCAAGATCGTCGGCCCCATGAGCTGAAAGCGGGGTGTCCCGGAGCGGTCCGGACCCCTGGCGGCGGATGACCCCTGCGTCCCTGGTCCCGGTCGGTGCTCTGCCGGTGAAGTCTCGACGCTTGCCCGCATTTCACTCCGACCTCCTGTTGCGGCCACCGACCGCAATGCGCTGAACGGACGTACTCCCTCGAGCTCCTTCGACATGGTCTCCACTCCTTGGCTAGCGCTACGCAGTCCCTGCTTCGCTTGCCGGCCGGGCAAGCCCTCCACGGCTCGCCCGCACATGCCTCTCGAGTCCGCGCGCCCGCGATCCGAGGCGTCTCGACGCCGGCAGATCACGAAGCTCGGTGAGAAATGCGGACCAGACGGAAAGCTGTCCGTGACTTCGGAACCATCGGCTCCGGCGCTGCCGGGTGGGGAGAAGTCCGCCTCTCGGTAGGAGGAGCGGGCGCCGGACCGGGCCTCGATGGTGGAGGGGCTGGACACGATTGCGGCGGTGGCCACGCCCCCCGGGCGGGGTGGTATCGGGGTGGTGCGCCTCTCCGGCCCACGGGCGCAGCAGATCGCCGCGCGGGTGGCCGGGAGTCTTCCCCCTCCCCATCAGGCCCGCCTTCGGACCTTCCGTGACGCGGAAGGCACGAGCGTCGACCGGGGCCTGGTGCTGTTCAAGCCGCGGCCGGGATCCTATACCGGCGAGGATACGGTCGAGCTGCAAGGCCACGGGGGGCAGGTGGTGACCGGCATGGTGCTCGACTGCGTGCTCCGTGCCGGCGCGCGCATCGCGCGGCCCGGTGAGTTCAGCGAGCGCGCCTTCCTGAACGGGCGCCTGGACTTGAGCCAGGCGGAGGCGGTCGCCGACCTCATCGAAAGCGCGTCGGAGCAGGCGGCGAGGAGCGCGATGCGCTCGCTCGAGGGGGCCTTTGCCGCACGCATTCGCGCGCACGTCGAGGAAGTGATCGGCCTTCGCACCTACGTGGAGGCCGCCATCGACTTCCCTGACGAGGAGATCGACTTCCTCGCCGAGCCGGATGTGGTGCATCGGTTGCGGGCGCTGCGCCGCGGCCTCTCGGAAACGCTCGCGGAGGCGAGACAGGGGCGGGTGCTGCGCGAGGGCTTGAGCGTGGTCATCGCCGGTGCCCCCAACGTGGGAAAGTCGACCTTGCTGAACCGGCTCTGCGGCCGGGAGGCGGCCATCGTCACCGACATGCCGGGCACGACCCGGGACACCCTGAACGAGATGTTGCACCTGGACGGGTTGCCGGTCCGGCTCACCGACACCGCGGGGCTTCGCGCCGGCACCGACCCGGTGGAGCGCATCGGCGTGAACCGGGCCCGGGACGCCATCGCCGGGGCCGATGCCGTCCTGCACCTCGTCGACGACCGCTCGCCGGCGCCGCCCGGCGAGATGGCGCCTGAAGTGTCTCCCGCCCGGACCCTGGTGCGCGTGCACAACAAGATCGATCTCAGCGGCTCGCCGCCCGGCCTCGACGAGGGGGCCGATCCGCCGGTGCTGCGGATCTCCGCCCGCACCGGAGAGGGCCTGCCGGCGCTGCGCGAACGGCTGAAGGTGATCGCCGGTTACCGGCCCGGTGAGGATGGCCTCTTCATCGCCCGCCGCCGTCACGTCGAGGCGCTCGAAGAGGCGGCCGCGGCGCTCGAACGGGGCAATGTGCAACTGACCGGCATCGGAGCGGGCGAGTTGCTCGCCGAGGACCTGCGGGAGGCGCAGCATGCGCTCGGCCGCATCGGCGGCGCGGTCACCACGGAGGACCTGCTGGCCCGGATATTCTCGAGCTTCTGCATCGGCAAGTGATCCGGTGACCTGCGGGACCGCGCGGCGTCGCCCGGAGCGGTCTGCGCCCGGGCCCGGAGGAGTCCCACTCGTGCGCCGCCACTACCGGGAACTGATTTCCTGGTGACGCCGCATCCTCAGCCCGGCTGCGGACCCGATGAGGGACCGAGCTCGGAAGTCCGCCGACGAATCCGAAGCGACCCGCCCGCCGGAGGGGTCGCAGTGCCCCGACTGCTCTCGGGCATGCGCGGCCCGGCGCTCCAAAGCCGAGCTTCGTACTTCATCAGGACTGATTGTTCTTTATCGGGTTCTCTCGTGCATGGCGGTCCCCGGACCCTGCGTTCCGCCCGGATGCCCGGTCATCGAGGGAGTGACGGCGATCACGTCGGACTCCGCTATGCGTCACCCCCGCCCCGGCGGGACCCTGCCCGACTCGTTCGGGCCGCCAGTCCCGCCCGGATCTGCCCGATCACCTCCTCGACCGTCGCCCTGGGGTCGGAAGCGTTGCGGATGGGCCGGCCCGCCACCAGGTAGTCCGCGCCGTCCCGGGCCGCCTCGAAGGGGGTGAGCAGGCGCTTCTGATCGTCTGCCGGCGCTCCCGGAGGCCGAATGCCGGGGACGACGAGGAGCGGTGCGGGTCCCAACCGGGCCCGCAGTCTCGCGACCGAGTCCCCCGAGGCGATGAGGCCGTCGCATCCGGCGTGCAGCGCCCTCACGGCGCGGCGCTCCACGACCTCGTCCATCGTGGCCTGCTCGCCGCAGAGCTCCCGTACGTCTTCATCGTCCAGACTGGACAGCATCGTGACCATCAACAGCCTGGGCTTCGATTCGCGCCGGGCGCTGCGTATGGCTCTCACCAGGCTGCTCGCACCCTGGACGGTCACCAGCTCCGTGGTTCCGATCGATCTCGCCGGCATGTTGGCCAGGGCATGCACCACCGTTGCGGGGATGTCTCCCAGCTTGAGGTCCAGGAAGACTTTCTTTCCCCGCTCTGCGAGCGCGCCGGGGACCCGGAAGTGGGTGCCCATGAAGAGCTGCAATCCCACCTTGTAGAAGGACACCGAGTCGTCCAGGCGCTCGACGAGGTGCATCGCCTCGTCGAAGGTGTCGACGTCCAGCGCGACGATCAGCCGTTCCGCCGCGTCCGGGGTCAGGATTCCCGCTCCTCCAGGACGAAGGTCGCCCCGCAGTAGGGACACTTCGCTTCGCCGGACGCTTCGATCGGAAGGTACACCCGGGGGTGGGAGTTCCAGAGGTACATGCCCGGCATCGGGCAACTGAGCGGCAGGTCGGCCCGCGTGACCCGGTAGTGGTTCTCGGCGTTGGGCTCGACGAGATCCTCTCGTCCGACGCTCGGATCTCTCACCTGCGCCTCCCGGGGCCCGGCCTCACACGTAGGTCAGCCACTCGGGGTGGGAGTTCCGGCGGCCCTGCACCTGGTCGAAGTAGGCCGACTGCAACGCCTCGGTCACGGGGCCGCGCCGGCCCTCGCCGATGCTGCGGCGATCGACTTCCCGAATCGGGGTGACCTCGGCCGCGGTTCCGGTGAAGAAGCACTCGTCGGCGATGTAGACCTCGTCCCGGGTGATGAGCCGCTCCCGCACCGGGTAGCCGAGGTCCTTCGCCAGCGTGATCACGGTGTCCCGGGTGATGCCGGGCAGCGCCGAGGTGAGCGCGGGGGTGTAGATCACGTCGTCGCGGAGCATGAAGAAGTTCTCTCCGCTGCCTTCCGCGACGTAGCCCTGGGGGTCGAGCAGCAACGCCTCGTCGTAGCCGTCGCTCAGCGCTTCCGAGAGGGCGAGAATGGAGTTGATGTACTGTCCGTTCGCCTTCGCCTTGCCCATCGCGGCGTTGATGTGGTGTCGGCTGAACGAAGAGGTGCGCACCCGGATCCCGCGCTCCAGGTTCTCCGCTCCGAGATAGGCGCCCCACTCCCAGGTCGCGATCGCCACGTGCACCGAGAGGTTGGTGGCGTGCAGACCGAGGCCCTCCGACCCGTAGTACACGAGAGGACGCAGGTACGCGGACTGGAGTCCGTTGCGGGCGATGAGCTCCCGCTGCACCCGGTTCAAGGTCGCCTTGTCGTAGGGGATCTCGATGGCGAGGATGCGGGCGGAATCGAAGAGGCGGTCGGTGTGGTCTTCGAGACGGAAAATCGCGGTGCCCCGCTCCGTCTCGTAGGCACGCACACCCTCGAAGCAGCCCAGTCCGTAGTGGAGGGTATGGGTGAGGACGTGCACCCTGGCCTCGCGCCACGGCACGTACTCACCATCCATCCAGATGAGGCCGTCGCGATCTTCCATCCCCATGACGTCGTTCCCCCGAAGCCCCTGAGCGGCGTCTTCCGCTCAGGCTTCCATCAGCTCGCACCAGATGCGGGAAACCGCTTCCCGGTGCTCGGCGAACTCCTCCCTCGGCACCACACCGGCATCCTCGTGCAGTGCGTTCTCATGCATGCGGGCGCGGTACGCACGGTAGGCGTCGGTCAGCGAGCGTATATCCCGCGGCTCCATCAAACCGGTCTTGTCGCACCCGTCGAGGAGCCGGATGTTGTCGGTGTAGTCCAGGTAGTCACCGAGCCTTCGCGCCCAGCGCAAGACGGCGTATTGCACCATAAATTCGATATCCGCGATACCGCCCTTGCCCTGCTTGAGATCGAAGTCCGCCTTCGAGTCCCGGCTCAGGTTGACGCGCATGCGCTCGCGCATCTCGCGCACCTCGGTGCGCAGGCGTCCGGTCTCGCGGGGCCGCCGGAGGATCTCCCGGCGCAGCTCCACGAAGCGTTCGCGCACCACCCGGTCGCCCGCCACCACCCGCGCGCGCACCAGGGCCTGCTGCTCCCACGTCCAGGCCGAATCGCGCAGGTATCCGGCGAGCCCGGCCAGGCTGTTGACCAGCATCCCCTTGCCCCCGTTCGGCCTGAGCCGGGCATCGACCTCGTAGAGCACCCCGTCCGGGGTGCGCATGGTGATGAAGTGGATGACGCGCTGTGCGACCCGGGCGAAGAAGCGGGCGTTGTCGATCACGCGCGGCCCCCGGGTGCGTTGCGCCTCCCCCGCGCTGTCGTGAATGAAGACCAGGTCCAGGTCCGATCCGTAGCCGAGCTCGAAGCCCCCGAGCTTGCCGTAGGCGACGATGGCGAAGGGCGCGCGCCGCTCCTCGCCCTCGATACGGCATCGCGGCTCGCCGTGACGGGCCACGAGATCGCGCATCGCGATCTTCGCGGCCTTCGCCAGCGTGATCTCGGCGATGTCGGTCAGGTGGTCGCTCACCACCATCAACGGCATGGTACGGGCCACGTCCGCCGCGGCGACGCGCAGGGTGCTCGCGTGCTTGAACTGGCGCAGCACCGCCAGCTCCTGCTCGATGTCCCCCGGGGAGACATCGGCAAGACGGGTGTCGAGATCTTCGATGAGCGCGGCCCGGTCGAGCGGGGCGTACAGCGTGCGGGGATCGAGAAGCTCGTCGAGGAGGAGGGGATGGCGACCGATCTGGAGCGTGATCCAGGGACTCGCCCGACACAGCCGCACGAGCTGGGAGAGCGCGATCGGGCGCTCGCGAAGGAGGGCGATGTAGACGCTGCGCCTCGCCACCGTCTCGATGACCTTGAGGGTACGGGACAGGGTGTCGCCGGCCGGCGGACTGCGCCCGCAGGCCCGCAGGAGATCGGGCATCAGTCGCCCGAGGCGCTCGCGCCCCCGCGCGTCGAGGAAGCGCACCGCGTGGGTATCGGAGAAACGGCGAATCGCGGCGTAGGCAGCCGGTCCTTCTTCGTACCCCGCCGCTTCCAGCAGCGCGCCCGCCTGTGCCTCGTCCAGGTTGCCCACCCATACCGCGGTGAGAGGGTCCTCGGAGGGCGCGTCGGCGGTGCTCGGTCCCAGCACCTGGGCGAAGTGCGAGTGCACCCGGGCGCGTTGGCGCGCGAGCTCGGAAGCGAAGGCGGGCCAGTCCGCAAACCCCATGCCGGCGGCGAGGCAGGCCCGGACCGACTCGTCCTCGGGGAGCCTATGGCACTGCCGATCCTGCATCTGTTGCAGCCGGTGCTCGGCGGTGCGCAGGAAACGGTAGGCCTGGTCGAGCTCCGACGCGGCGTATTCGGGAAGAAGGCGAAGTCGCCCGAGCTCTGCGATCACCCGCAGGATGTGGCGGTCCCGCAGAGCGGGAATCCGCCCGCCGCGTACCATCTGAAACGCTTGGCCGGTGAACTCCAGCTCCCGGATACCCCCGGCGCCGAGCTTGATGTGGTCCTCCAGTCCGCGGCGCGCCACCTCGTCCGTGATCAGGCTCTTCATCTCCCGCATGGACTGGAGCGCCCCGAAGTCGAGGTAGCGCCGGTAGACGAAGGGCCGCAGGCGATCGAGCAGGCCGGCACCCTCCCTCTCGTCGCCGGTCACCGCCCGCGCCCGGATCAGGGCGTAGCGTTCCCAGTCGCGCCCGTGGTTCTGGTAGTAGTCCTCGAGCGCATCGAAGCTCGACACCAGGGGACCGGCGCTTCCGAAGGGACGCAGCCGCATGTCCACCCGGAACACGATCCCTTCTTCGTTGCGTTCGCTGAGCGCCTGCACCAGCTTCCGGCCGAGACGCGCGAAGAACTCCTGGTTGGCGAGGCTCTTTCTGCCGCCAAGACACTCGCCCTCTTCCGGGTAGGCGAAGACGAGGTCGATGTCCGAGGAGAAGTTGAGCTCTTCCGCCCCGAGCTTGCCGAGCGCGTACACCACCAGACGCTGCCGGCGGCCCTGCGCACCGGTCGGTTCGCCCAGGGTGGCCGCGAGCCGGCGGTGCAGCACGTCGCAGGTGAACGCGAGCACCGCATCCGCAAGGGCCGAGGTCTCTCCCATGACCTCTTCGAGACCGGCGAGGCCGCCGATGTCGCGCCAGGCGATGCGCACCATCTCCCGCCGGCGCATCCGTCGCAGGCCCCGTCGCAGCGTGTCCTCTCCGGGGCTGTCCCCCAGTGCGTCGCGCAGGCGCGCGAGGTGGAGGGAGACGCGCCGCCGCTGGGCCGAGTCGTCCTCGGCCGCGGCATAGGGCCGGTCGAGGTCTCCGCTCGCCCGGAGATCGGCCAGCACTTCGGGGTAGCGCGTGCAGCTCTCGGCAACGAACTCGCTGCAGGCCCACACCCGCTCCCCCTGTCCGGGTCCATCCTCGAAGCGCCACGGCAGGTGCCCGGCCTTCGTCGCCGAATCCGCATAGCGGGTGGCGCGCTGGGCGGCGAGCGCCCGGAGGGTGCGAGGCAGAGGGGGCATCCGGGGATCCGCGGCGTTGTTCTTTGCGCCGGGGCGCGCGGAGACGGGTCTACTTCTCGATGCGGGCCGGCGGTTCGCGGCGGTGCCGGTACTCCCCGTCCAGAGTGACGCCGCCGCCGGGGTGGCGGTGGGGGGGCGAGCCGGCGAAGTGGGGCCGCAGGCGTCCCCGCAGCCCGCGCAGGATCAGGGCACGGCGGAGCGGCGGCACGAGAGCGGCGAAGCCGATGGCGTCCGTCACGAGTCCGGGAGTCAGCAGCAGCACGCCGGCGATGACGAGCACCACACCTTCGAGCATCGCAAGCGCCGGGACTTCTCCGCGTCCGAGCCCGCCGCGCACTTCCCACAGGGTGCGAAGTCCCTGGGCCCGCACCAGGGCGGCACCGGCCGCCGCGGTTGCGATGCACAGCAGGATTGCCGGCAGGGCGCCGATGACGCTTCCTACCTCGATCAGAACGAACAGCTCCACGAGCGGTACGGCGATGAAGCCGAAGAGCAGCAGGGGAAAGAGTCTCACTTCAGCACCGGAGCGTTCTGCAGGTCTGCGCCGAGCGAGGATCGGGAGCCCGCGGCGCCGGCGTGCGGGGTGCAAGCCCGCACTTCACACCGATCTCCTGCTGCGGACGCCGATCCCTTCTCGGTGGACGGGCGTACTCCCTCGAGCCCCTTCGACATGGTTTCTTGCATCGTCATTCCCGCGGAAGCGGGAATCCATGTCGCCACTATGGCTTCAGTGTCTCTCGAGTCCGTGCGCCCGCGGTCCAAGGCGTCTCGATGCCCGTAGCTCACGTAGCTCGGTGTGAGGTGCGGGCTATTGAGCATGCGGTCCTCGTCGCCGGAAGAATGCGGTGGGTGCAGCGAAGCGCAGAGGATAGTGTACTGTCGGACTCGACATCTCGTTCATGGGGATGCACGCCATGCAATTCAAGCGCGAAGCCGCCCCCCGCGGAGCTTTTCAGAAGTCGAGTTGCGGGGTTCGAAGTACTGGAATCAGGCGACGGATTCCCGCCCCCGATCGGGGGCGAGGGCAAGCTTGCCCGGGAATGACGGGCAGTGTGCAGGACGCCGCTCTTCGTCACTCCCGCGTGAGCGGGAATCCATATCGGTCAACAAATCCCGGAACTCGGGGTTTGAAGCCGTCATGCCGACTTGTGAAGAGCCCTGCCGCCCCCCGCCGCGAGCCTGAAACGCGGCAGCGGCGTTGAGCGCGGCCCGTCTGGCCGCGACCGTGGGGGTGCTCGCCCTCGCGGGGGCGGCGTTCGCGGTCGGCTATCTGCTCCAGGAGCGGGTGTCGCGCGCCCTTCCGGCCGCCTCTTCCGCGGACTCTCCCGCTCCTCTCGCTCTTCGTCGCCCGGACTTCCGCTTCGTCGACCAGGACGGAGTGCACCGGCGTATGGCCCACTGGGAGGGCAGCCTCGTCGTCGTCAACTTCTGGGCGACCTGGTGTCCGCCCTGTCGGCAGGAAATCCCGGTGCTGATCGAGCTTCAGTCCCGGTACCGCTCCCGGGGAGTGCAGTTCATCGGGCTCGCGCTCGACGAGGTGGACGCGGTTCGCCGCTACGCGCGCGAGGTCTCCATGAACTATCCCACCGGGGCAGGAGACGCGCCGCTGCTGGATCTGATGAATCGTTTCGGTGCCGCCACCCAGGCGCTGCCGTTCACGGTGCTGGTTTCGCCGAGCGGACGGATAGTCGAGCGTCACGCGGGAGCGCTCACCCGGGACGCGCTCGCCCAGCTTCTCGACGAGGTGCTGGAGGAGATGGAAGCCGCCGCCGTACCCGGCGCCTGATTCGGGGGTCGGACCGCACGACGCTTCCCGGTCCGCCTTCATCGCTGTCGGGAGCACTTCGCGACCGGTGCGAGGGCAAGGCTCGTGGAACGCCTCATGCGCATCGAGCACGGGATCGATCCGGGGCGTCATCGGACGGGAAGCCGGGCCGTGGAACGCCTCATGTGCATCGAGCACCATCTCGGGGCGAAAGGTCCTCCGTCGAAGGAGGTCCCGGCGTGGAACGCCTCATGCGCATCGAGCACCGTGCCCGGCGGCGGCAACCGGTTCCGCCCTCCGGGCATCCGCCGCCTTGTCACCGTCCCGTCTCCCGCCGGGCCCGCTTTCGCCGAGGGTGCCGCCCGGCGCTTCCGATGGGGATGCAGGACCATTCGGAAGTCGAGTTTCGGGGTTCGAAATGCTGGAATCAGGTGATGGATTCCCGCCCTCCGATCGGGGTCGGGGACGAGCTTCGCGGGAATGACGAGGAGTGGTGTCCTGCATAGTGTCCGTCGTTCCCGCGCCCCCTCCCGTCGTTCCCGCGCCCCCTCCCGTCGTTCCCGCACCCCCTGCCGTCGT
>CAYFYD010000024.1:0-17590 GCA_964347195.1 uncultured Ectothiorhodospiraceae bacterium | reverse complement strand
TGCGTCATCATGGGCAACATCAACGCGAACTCGCCGCTCATGTTCGACAAGGTGGCGACGCACGCGATCCGCACCTACTGCGGCGCGAACCAGGGCATCGTCATCGCCCCCTTCATCCTCGGGGGCGCGATGGGGCCGGTCACCACCGCGGGCGCGCTCGCCCAGGCGCTGGCGGAGGGTATGGCCGGGGTGGGGCTGAGCCAGCTCGCCCGCCCCGGCGCGCCGGTGGTGCTCGGCAACTTCCTCTCCTCGATGTCGCTGCGCTCCGGCGCGCCCACCTTCGGCATGCCGGAAGCCACGATGTCGAACTACGTGGTGGGCCAGCTCGCACGCCGCCTCGGCGTGCCGCTTCGCTGCGGCGGCTCGCTCACCGCCTCCAAGGTCCCCGACGCGCAGGCCGCGTTCGAGAGCGCGGACAGCATCCACTCCACCGCGCTCGGCGGTGCCAACTTCGTGCTGCACGCCGCGGGCTGGCTCGAGTCCGGCCTGGTGACGGGGTACGAGAAGCTGATCCAGGACGCGGACCGCCTCGGTGCCCTGCACACCCTGATGGCGGGGCTCCCCATCGACGACAACGCGCTCGCGCGCGACGCCTACGAGGAGGTGGCGCCGGGCGGGCACTTCCTGGGCTCTTCCCACACCCTGGCCAACTACGAGACCGCCTACTACGAGGCGGCGATGTCGGACTCGGAGAGCTTCGAGCAATGGCAGGAGAAGGGATCGAAGGATTCCGCGACCCGGGCCTGCGAGCGCTGGAAGGCGATGCTGGCCGAGTACGAGGCGCCGCCGCTCGACCCCGCGATCGACGAAGCACTCCTCGCTTTCATCGCGAAGCGCAAGGAGAGCATGCCGGACGCGTGGCATTGAGCGCCCGGCGCTCTATCATCACCGGTCCGCAACATGAGGGAATCGCCATGCCGACGGTGCTGGTCACGGGCGCGAGCCGCGGTCTCGGGCGCGAGCTCTGCCGGCAGTACGCCGCGGACGGATGGCGGGTGCTCGCGACGATGCGCGATCCGGACACCGCCCCGCCCTTCGAGCGCGACGGTATCGAGCGGCTCCGGCTGGACGTGGGCGCGCGCGATCGCATCCTCGAGCTGGCCCGGGAGCTCGAAGGCACCACGATCGACCTGCTCGTCAACAACGCCGGGATGTGGGCGGGCGACGAGGGAGAAGGGTTCGGCCGTTTCTCCGACGCGCTGTGGATGGAGGAGCTCCGCGTCCACGTGCTCGGCACCATGGCGATGTGCGAGGCATTCGCCCCGCACGTGGCGGCGAGCGGGAGGAAGCTCATCGTGCAGATCTCGAGCGGCAACGGGAGCCTCGCGAGGGATGCGAACCCGAGCTACTACCTCTACAACTCCACGAAGGCGGCCCTCAACATGATCACGCGCGGCATGGCCTTCGACCTGCGTGGGCGCGGCATCACGGTGGTCGCCCTCTCGCCGGGCTACGTCGCGACCGACATGAGCGGACCGGACGCCGACCTGAGGCCGGAGGAGAGCGTGTCCGCGATGCGGGCCCTCATCGAGCGGCTCGGGCCGGCCGATTCCGGCGGCTTCCGGCGCCACACCGGCGAGATCTACCCGTGGTAGGGAGGATCCGGGGATGTCCAGCGTTCTGATTACCGGCGCGAGCCGGGGGATCGGCCTCGAGCTCGCGCGCGCCTGCGCCGCCGACGGGTGGCGGGTGCACGCATGCTGCCGCCGCCCGGAGGCGGCGGAAGACCTGAGCCGCTCCCTCGAGGGCCGGGACGCGCATCTGCATCGGCTCGACGTCACCGAAGCCCGGGACATCGACACCCTCGCCACCGCGCTCGCGGCGGAGCCGATCGACCTGCTCGTCAACAACGCCGGGATCTTTGGCGGGGAGCAGGACTTCGGCGCGGTCGACTACGCCTCCTGGGAGGAGGTCTGGCGCACCAACGTCATCGCGCCCTACCGCGTCGCGGAAGCGTTCGTCGAGCACGTGTCGGGGAGCGGGCTCCGCTGCATGGCCTTCGTGTCCAGCATCTCCGGCTCGATCGCGAGCGTGGACGCCGGCGGGGGCTACATCTACCAGTCCTCGAAGACCGGGCTCAACATGGTGGTGGTCAATCTCGCCCGGGACCTCGCCGGACGCGGCATCACGGTGCTCGCGCTCCATCCCGGCTGGGTGCGCACCGACATGGGCGGCGCCGGCGCGCCGGTCTCGCCGGAGGAGAGCGTCGCGGGGCTGCGGCGGGTGATCGCGGAGAGTGGCCCGGAACGTTCCGGCGCCCTCCTGGATTTCCGGGGCGAGCGGCTGCCCTGGTAGGCGAGCCGGAGCCGGCAAGGGCGAGAGCAACCTCCTGCGCTGGCGAGAAACCAGAGCGCTGCGGGCGCGGATCATCGGTGAGTCGGGAGCAATGGAGTCCAGGCGAGGGCACAACGACGAAGGAGCTGGCCGATGAGATTCACTGAGATCATCTTCGAGGTGACCGAATCCGACGAGGGCGGCTACGACGCTCATGCGCTCGGCCACAGCGTCTTCACGCAGGGAGAGGACTGGAATGACCTGAAGGAGATGGTGAGAGAGGCCGTGCTCTGCCACTTCGACGAGGACAACGCCCCCAAGGTGATCAGGCTGCACTTGGTCCGCGACGAGGCCATCGCAGTGTGAGGCTGCCGCGGGACTTGTCAGGCGAGCAGGTCGTCCAGTTGCTGAACCGCCACTACGGCTACCGAGTACGGAGAAGACGAGGCAGTCATGTGACCGTGAGGTTGACGACGACCACTGGAGCACACAGTGTAACGGTTCCACGCCATCGCGACATGCGAATCGGGACGCTGAGTCGGATAGTGTCGGACGTGGCGGGGTTCCTCGGAGTGCCGGAGGAGGATGTGCGCGGGACGCTGTTCGGTCGATAAGCGGTACAACGTCCGAGAATCAGCCCGGCGAAGGCAACGTAGAATGTGCCCTCCACCGGCCAGGGCGAGGTCCGGCATGTACCGCTTCGAGGACGAGCGCCTGCTGCGGGGAACGGGCCGCTACGTGGAGGATCTCGACGCCGCGGACTGCCTGCATGCGCTCTTCGTGCGCTCACCCCATCCGCACGCTCGGATCGCGCATTTCGATGGTCGCGCCGCACGCACCGGCGAGGGCGTGCGGGCCGTATTCAGCGGCGGCGATTTCCTGGCCGAGGGGGTGCGCCCGCTCGCCTGCGCGCGCCCGATCGAGAGCAGCGACGGCACCCCCTTCCGGGCTCCGACCCGGAACGTGCTGGCGGTCGAGCGGGTGCGCTTCGTCGGGGATCCGGTGGCGATGGTGGTGGCAACATCGATCGAGGCCGCCCTCGACGCGGCGGAGCGGATAGCGATCGACTACGAGCCCCTGCCCCCGGTGCTGGATCCGCGCGCGAGCGACGAAATCGCGGTGGTGCGCCGGATCGGCGACCCCGAGGCGACGGCGGCGGCGTTCGCGAAGGCCGCCCATGTGGTTCGGGTCGAGTGTGCGAACAACCGGATCTGGGCCGCTCCGATCGAGACCCGCTCCGCGATCGGGCGCTACGACGCCGAGCGCGGCACGTATCGGCTGGACACCCAGAGCCAGGGGGTGCACGCCATTCGCACCCTCGTCGCCGCGACTCTGGGCATCGACGAGAAGCGGCTACGCGTGGTCACCCCGGAGGTCGGCGGCAGCTTCGGAATGAAGCTCGTGACCTACCCGGAACAGAGCGCGGTGCTCGTTGCGGCGCGGAGGCTCGGTGTGCCGGTGCGCTGGGTGTCGACCCGCGCGGAGGCGCTGCTGAGCGACACCCACGCCCGGGACCACCGCAGCGCCGCCGAGCTCGCCCTCGACCGGGAGGGACGCATCCTGGCGTTGCGCTGCGTCGCCCACGGCGACATGGGCGCCTACGCGTCCGCGATGGCGACCTCCGCCCCGGTGATCGGCTTCGGCCGCTCCCTGCCCAACCTCTACCGCATCCCCGCGCTCGATCTGACGATGCGCGCCGCGTATACCCACACCGCTCCCGTCGACGCGCTGCGCGGCGCGGGGAAACCGGAGGGCGTGTACCTGATGGAACGCCTGATGGAGGCGGCGGCCCGGCAGACCGGAATCGATCGCATGGCGTTGCGCGAGCGCAACTTGGTCACCCCCCGCGAGATGCCCTACCGCCCACCCAACGGAGAGGTATGGGACTGCGGCGACTTTCCCGGCGTGATGCGTGCGGCGCTCGCCGCCGCGGACTGGGACACCTTCGAGTTGCGCCGGGCCACGAGCCGGTCCGCGGGCCGACGGCGCGGATTCGGCCTCGGACTCTACCTGCACACCGCGGGCGCCGGCACCGGCGAGACCTCCCGGGTCGA
The DNA here is from genome assembly GCA_964347195.1 of uncultured Ectothiorhodospiraceae bacterium. GTDB lineage: Bacteria > Pseudomonadota > Gammaproteobacteria > HK1 > HK1 > JAJEAD01. The sequence goes on along the minus strand of CAYFYD010000024.1, from coordinate 13,262 downwards.
AGTGAACGCGGAAGGCCGGCTCCTGGCATACGTCGGCCAGCAGGCGATCGGGCAGGGGCACGAGACCACTTTCCCCCTGCTCCTCTCGTGCCATCTCGGGGTTCCGGTGAGCGCGGTCGAGCTGGTGCAGGGCGATACCGACTTCCTCCCGGCGCGCGGCGCGGCGACCGGGGGATCGGCCTCGCTGCAATGCTCGGGCACCACCCTGCTGCGCGCCGCCGACCGGCTCGTCGCCAGGCTGAAGCCCCATGCCGCCGAAGCGCTGGAGGCGGCGGGCGAGGACATCCGCTTCGCGTCCGGCCGCTTTGCGGTGCCCGGCACCGATGTCGGCGTCGGGCTCCTGGAGCTCGGCGCTTCGCTCGCCGCCCGCACCGGCACCGCGGGAGATTGCAGCGCGAGCGCCGATTTCGAGGGCAGCGTCTCCACCGTCCCCAACGGTGCCTACGCCTGCGAAGTCGAAGTCGACCCCGATACCGGCGCAGTGGAGATCCGGCGCTTCGTCGGCGTGAACGACGTGGGACGGCGCATCGACCCGGTGATCGTCGACGGGCAGCTCCACGGCGGCATCGCGCAGGGCCTCGGGCAGGCCTGGCTCGAGCAGGTACGCTACGAGGACGGCTCGGGACAATTGCTCTCCGGCTCGCTCATGGACTATGCCCTCCCGCGCGCCGGCGACCTCCCCGGATTCGAGATGCACCGTGCCGACATCCCCACCGGGAACAACCCGATCGGCGCGAAGGGGGCGGGCGAGCTCGGCTGCGTCGGCGCGCCGGCCGCGTTCATGAACGCGGTCGCGGACGCCGCCGGCACTCAGGAGATCGACATGCCCGCCACTCCGGAACGGGTGTGGCGGGCACTGCGCCCGGCATGATCCTCCGGCATCCCCGCTCGTCCCCGTCTCGCCGCACCGGCCGCGCCGCGACCCCCGAATGAAAGTCAGCGACATCCGGATCGACGTGGTGAGGCGGGAGCTCCCGGCGCTCGCCCTGCCGGGCGGTCTCCAGCCGGCGCGCCCCATCGAGCAGGGGGTGCTGCGGGTGTTCACGGACGAGGGTATCGAGGGAAACTGCCTGATCGGCGCATGGATTCCGGCCGAGCCCCACTTCCGGCCGATCCTCGACGTTATCAAGCCGGAGCTCGTCGGCCGCGAGCCCTTCGAGCGCGAATGGCTCTGGAGCCGCATGCACTTTCTCGCCACCCGCTTCCGCCTCGGCGAGACCTCGTGGGCGCCGGTGGACGTAGCGCTCTGGGACATCGCGGGCAAGGCCGCGGGCCTGCCGGTGTTCAAGCTCCTCGGCGCGCAACGCCACGAGATCACGGCATACGCCGCCTACCCCGCCGCCCACGACAGCGTGGACGGCTTCGCCGGCGAGGCGCGGGAGACCCTCGCGCGGGGCTTCCGGGCCTACAAGATCCATCCCGGCCGCCTCGGGCCGCGCGACACGGCGTCGCTGGCCGGTGCGGTGCGGCGGCTCGCCGGCGACGACTTCCCCCTCATGCTCGACGCCGACTGCGGCTACGAGTTTCGCCGGGCGCTGGAAGTGGGTTGGGCCCTCGACGACCACCGCTTCCACTGGTACGAGGATCCGGTGCGACACCACGACATCGACGCCGTCGCCGAGCTCAGCCGGCGCCTGCGCACCCCCCTTTCCATGACGGACCAGAGCGAGGCGCAGCTCTTCGAGTCGGCGCGCTACATCCGCCGTCAGGCGCTTCGCATCGTGCGGGGCAGTGCACTCCGCCTCGGCATCACCGGCCTGCGGAAGCTCTGCTCCCTCGCCGAGAGCCACGGTCTCCACTGCGAGATCGGGACCGCCGGCAACGGACTGCTGAACGCGGCCAACCTGCACGTCATGCTCTCGGTCCGCAACTGCGACTTCTACGAGCACCTCATGCCGGTGGAGCAGCAGAACTTCGCCCTGCGCGCCTATCCGGGCCCCGACGACGGGGGCGTGGTGCGGGCTCCGGCGGGACCCGGCCTCGGGTTCGAGCTCGACCCGGACTGGATCGCGCACCACCGGGTGGCGTGCCTCGGCTGATCCGCATCCGTGTCCGGTTGGCGCACACGGACTCCCGCCCCCGATCGGGGTCGAGGACAAGCTTGCGCGGGCATGACGAACGGACAAGCGGGAGACGGGTACCCGCCGGAATTGCGCCATGTTTCGGCCGGGCCGGACACCGATGCCGGATCGGGCGCGGGGAGTCGGACAACCCTCAGGCCGCCTTCCGGCGCGGCCGGCGGTCGAGCCAGCTTCCGACGATCAGCCGATAGCTGATCCCGACTTGGCGCAGGGGATGCAGAGCGTAGGTCCGCAGCGGCTGCACCCTGAGCGCGGGCGTCTCCCCGAGCACCGCGAGCGCGAGCTGTTTGCCCATCATGGTGGCGGTCGCGACTCCGCGCCCGTTGTAGCCGAGTCCGGCGTAGACCCCCGGGGCCAAGCCCATGAGCATCGGCAGATGGGTCTTGGTCATCGCGGGCCAGCCGGCCCAGTGGTACTCCCAGTCGACGCCGGCGAGCTCCGGGTAGAGCCGCCCGGCCACCGCCCTGACGTGGGAGTCATCACCGCTCGGGTCGACGTTGAACAAGTTGCCGTGACCGCCGATCACGAAGCGGCCGTCGTGGTCGAGGCGGTAGTAGACGATGACCCGGCCGCTCTCCGACACCGCATGCCGTCCCGGCAGGACCTTCGACACCACGTTGTGTCCGAGAGGGGCGGTAGCCGCGACGAAGGAGCATACCGGCACGACGCTGCGCCGAAGGCCGGGCCAGAGGTCGCCGGTGTAGCCGTTGGTGCCGATCAGGACCTGCCGCGCGTTCACGCTGGCCCCGCCTTCGACCGCCACCCGCCAGTCTTCGCCGGACTGCTCGATCCGGGTTGCCCCGGATCCCCCGTGGATGACGGCCCCCTCGGCAATGGCGGCGTGCGCGAGGCCGCGGGCGTAGGACAGCGGCTGGACATTGCCGCCGCGCGGATCGAAGAGGCCGTGATCGTAGTGATCACTCCCGATGAGCTCCCGGATCCCGACGCGGTCGAGCAAGCGGACCTCGACGCCGCGCGCGCTCCATTGCCTCACCCAGTCCCGCTCATACTCCACCCCGGTGTTGCCCCAGCCCCCCTGCACGTAGCCGGGACGGAGCGCATCGCACTCGATGCGGTAGCGCTCGATGAGCTCGAACACCAGGTCACAGGTCTCATGCCCCATGGCGATGAAGCGCTCTCCCCATTCCTTCCCGAGGACTTCGATGATCTCTTCGGGGGTCGAACGGGTCCCGCCGGGGTTCACCTGCCCCCCGTTCCGGCCCGAACAGCCCCATCCCGGCTCGGCCGCTTCCAGCACCCGGACCGCCCGGCCTTCGCGCGCGAGATGCAGGGCGGCGGAGCAACCGGTGTAGCCGGCGCCTACGATGACGGTGTCGCATTCCTCGGCGGAGACGAGGGGTGGACACTCGGGACCGGCGATCGCGGTCCGGGCCCACAGGCTCGGGGGCATGGAAGTCATGTCGTATCGTCCAGCACTCGGGTTCTCGGACCGCCCGGACGAGTCCGGGCGGTCTCCGCTACTGATAGCACACGCGCAGAGCGCCCGTCCAAGCGCGGTGCAATCGGAGGAGCCGGCCCCGGAAGCGCGGAGGGGCGGGAGATCGAGGTATCCGCGCATGGGACCACCCTCCCGCCGGACGGCGACGCTGCGCCACTCCGATCGCCTATGCGAATCGAGACACAGTCCTACGCGGCGACGCTCGGGGGTGGCGGATCATGGGCGGGTGCAATGCAACTTCGGATACGGACAGCGCTGTGTTACCGTCGCCAAGGAAGTGGGACCACCCGACTCCGCCCCGTCACCAGGGATCCGCCAGGGCGCCGAGCCAGCCCCCCTCCGGCCGCGCGTGAGTACCCGAGCGGGGACGGCAAGCCGATGGCGGAGAATGACGCCCAGCTCGCGGCGATCCTCTACGGGGTCGGCGCACTCCGGGTGCACTACCAGGATCGCCCCGACGTGTACGTCTCCGGGGACCTGCTCCTGTACTACGAGGAAGGCGACCCGAAGGTATCGGTCGCACCCGACCTGTTCGTCGTATTCGGGGTCGAGGACCGGGTGCGGATGCACTACAAGATCTGGGAGGAAGGCAAGGGGCCGGACTTCGTCCTGGAGGTGGCCTCCAAGAGCACTTGGCGCGAAGACCTGGGCCCCAAGCGGAAGATCTATGCGCACCTTGGAGTGAAGGAATACTGGATGTACGACCCCACGGGGGAGTACCTCACCCCGGTGCTCCAGGGTATCCGGCTGGCGGGGAACGCCTACGTGCGCCAGTTGGCGGTAGCTTCCCGGGACGGCGCGCTGACCCTGACCAGCGAGACGCTGGGGCTCGAGTTGCGCGCGAAGGGCGGGGAGATGCGCTTCCGGGACCCGGTGTCAGGGAAGACAATCTCGAGCTATCAGGAGGAAGCAGCGGCGCGCCGGGAGGCGGAATCCCGAGCCGGACGGGAGGCCGCCGCCCGGCGGGAGGCGGAATCCCGAGCCAGGCGGGAATCCATCGCCCGGCGAGACGCCGAAGCGCGCGTTGCCGAGCTCGAGGCGCTCCTGCGCGATCGCAAAGGCTGAACGATTGACCTCCTCCGCGGGGAGGCGACACGCGCCGGCACAGCGCGTGAGGGCGGCGCGGGGAGCATCGGACACACGCCCTTGACGCGCATTCCCGCCGCTGCCCGGTGGGAGCGCGGCGGTAGGATCGGCGCTCGGTCGTCCCGGTGAGCGTAGGCCCGGTCGCGGGGTGCTCCAGATCTTCGCGGTCGAGAGAGTCCGGGAAGGAAGACGTGCGCGCTCGGCGCCGCGCCCGCACCCGGGGTTCTCATCCGATCTGCCACGCTCTCCAGCCCCGCGATCATGCGCCGGGTGGTGGATTTCGCGCACCCCGAAGGCCCGACCAGCACCATCAGCTCGCCCTCCCGGATCACGAGGCCGAGCCCGCTCACCACTTCGTTGGAGCCGAATCGCTTGGCGACGCCTTCGAAGCGGATCTCGCTCATCGGGGCTCCCGGTGCACGCCGTTCAGAGATCCGCGGAGTCGTCCGCCGAGCTCCCCGGCCACACGCCGTACTTCCCTTCGATGCGGCGGCGCAAGCGCTCGCAGAAGGCGGCGTCGACCGGAAAGTCGTGCGCGATCCCGTAGGGCAGCGATTCCTCCCGCACGAACTCCGCGAGCCCTTGCAGCGCTCCGGTCACGTCGTTCCAGGTCACCCCCATCGCCTGCGGCCGGATGTCGAGGCCGACGCGATGCACGGCGGCGAGCATCTCCTCGTCCCTCGCGCCGTGCATCATGCAACCCGCGACGAGGCCGAGGCACACCACCTGTCCGTGCAGGAACTTGCGCCCGGTCGCAGCCTCGAGCGCATAGAAGACATAGTGCTCCACCCCCTCGATATGGCGGGGGTTCCAGCCTGCGCCGTGGTAGGAGGCACCGCCCCATCGCAGGCCCGACACCAACAGGGCCACACCTTTCGGCGTGAGGTCGCGCACGTCGTCGAGCGACTCGAGCAACGCTTCGGCTTTCGAGAGCGAGATCCGCGCCAGGGACTCGTCGTAGGGCCAGTGCGCCTCGCAGCGCCCCTTGCCGTCGGCGTATCGCCAATCCATCACGCCGGTGACGAAACAGAGCACATCGCCGATGCCGGCCCGGTTGATCATCGCGGGCGCGCGCTCGATCACGCCGTAGTCCACATACACGCTCTCCGGCACCGCGAATCCGACGTAGCGGACCCTTCCGCCCTCCCGCACCCCCGCGCGATGACCGAAGACCGCGTCGACCGAGAGTGAGGTCGGGTACTGGAAGAGGGGGAGCCGGGTGCGCCAGGAGAAGTACTTGGCGCAGTCGATCGCCTGCCCGCCTCCCGCGCCGACGATGGATTCGAATCGGCGGAGCCCCGGCAGCGCGGCTTCCAGGTCGCTCCGCTCCAGGGAGTGCACGAAGTACGCCTCGCACCCCGGCGGGAAGCGGTCCTCGAGCCACGGCCAGAGGTCTTCCATCGTCACCACGAGGAAGGGCGGATGCGCGAAATTCACCGTCTCCGTCATCAGGTTGCGGCCGAACACCACGTCGAATTGCGGGAACTCGGCTTCCGAACAGCTCATGGTTTCATCCCTTCACCCCCCCGAAGGTCATGCCCTTGACGATGTGTTTCTGCGCCACGACCGCAAAGATCAGCATCGGCACGATGGCCACGATCGAGGCGGCGCTCATCGCTCCCCAGTCGAGCGAGGTGTATCCGCGAAAGCTGGTGACCCCCACCGTCACCGGCTGGGCGTTGGAGAAGGTCAGGCCGAGCGCGATGGCGAGCTCGTTCCACATCCGGATTGCATTGAGGATCGCGGTCACGCTCAGGCCGGGGAGCGCGCAGGGCACGTAGATGCGGGCGAGGATGCGCCAGTGCCCGCACCCTTCCATGAGGGCCGCGGCGCCGAGCGCGGACCTCTGGAAGAGCGGGCACTGCGCTCAGTGCGCGGGCAGCAGCTCCCGGGCGAGCTCGACCCAGTAAGTGGCGCCGATGGGAAGGATCTCGTCGTTGAAGTCGTAGTGGGGGTTGTGGACCATGCAGCCCCCGTGCTCCCCCTCGCCGTTGCCGATCATGATGTAGTTGCCGGGGCGTTCGAGGAGCATGAAGGCGAAGTCCTCGGAGCCCATGATGCGCTTCGCGGCCGGGTCCACGTTCTCCGCTCCCACCACCTTGGCCGCCGCCCGGGCGGCGATGGCGGTCTCCTCCTCATGGTTGATCAGCGGCGGGTAGTTGCGTTCGTAGACCGCGTCGGCGTCGATGCCGCGCGCGGCGCAGATGCCGCGCACGATGCGCCGCAGGCCCTCGTCGAAGTGGTCGCGCACCGACTGGGAGAAGGAGCGCACGGTGCCGGCGAACTCGACGCTGTCGGGGATGACGTTGATCGCGTCGCCGCCGTGGATCCGGCCCACCGTGAAGGTCGCCGCATGCTGGGCGTCGATCTCCTGGGCGACGAAGTCGTTGAGCGCCTCGATGATCGCGCACGCGGCGTTGACCGGACTGCGGGCGAGGTGAGGCATGGCTCCGTGGCCGCCCACGCCCTTCACCTCGACGCGCACGGTGTCCGAGCTCGCCATGAAGGGGCCGGTGCGGGTGATGAAGTGGCCCACCGGCACGGTGGGGAAGTTGTGCATGCCCCACACCGTCTCGACCGGGAAGCGCTCGAAGAGGCCGTCCTCGATCATCGCCGCGGCGCCCCCCGCGCCTTCCTCCGCGGGCTGGAAGATGAAGTGGACGGTGCCGTCGAAGCCCCGGTGCGAGGCGAGGTGGCGGGCGGCGCCGAGGAGCATCGCGGTGTGGCCGTCGTGGCCGCAGCCGTGCATCTTGCCGGGATGCCGCGAGACGTGCTCGAAGGTGTTGCGCTCCTCCATCGCGAGCGCGTCGAGATCCGCGCGCAAGCCCACCGCCCGGTTGCCGTGCCCGCACTTCAGGGTGCCTACCACCCCGGTCCCCCCGAGGCCGCGCCTGATCGGGATCCCCCACGCGCTCAGCCGCTCGGCCACGATGTCCGCGCTGCGGTGCTCCTCGTAGGCGAGCTCGGGGTGGCGGTGAAGATCCCGGCGGACCTCCGTCATCTCGTCGTGATGGGCGACGATGTCGTCGATCAGGTTCATGGAGGCGTACCTCTGGCGATGGCGGGCGACCCGGCGGATGCCCCGATGATCGCCGCCCCCGGCGCGCGCTTCAACGCCAGGCGAGGATGAAGGCCGCTCCGGGAGCAGCGACTATGCTGGCGAAACTCGCCATCCCGAGAGATGCGACAACGGCGGAGATCAACCGGCTCGTGGCCTGGGCGCGAACGTTGGCAGTGGACTACGAGCCATCGTCGTGAACAAACGCGCGCTCCTCAGGCACCTGAAACAGCAGGGTTGCCATAGGGTGCGCCAAAGGCGGAGGCATGAATGGTGGGAAAATGGTGCCACCGGCGAGCGCTCGGCGATCCCACGCCACAATGAGATTACCAAACACCTGACGAAGAAGATTTGTCGCGACCTCGGAGTAGCGCCTCCCGAAGAAGTCTGACTCACTCGGCATTCAGAGCGGGATCGCGATCTCCTCGTAACGGCCGTTGGCGTGTGCGAGCGCGTCCTGCCGATTCATCTCGAGCGCTTCCCGAAGCACTTCAGCCAAAGTCTCGAGCAGCTCTTCCCGCGTGCGTTCCTGAGCGTTGACCCCGGGAAGCTCGGCAATCCATCCAATCCACCAGCCCTCATCCTGCGAGACAATCGCGGTCCAGGAGGGATGATCCATTCTTGCTCGACCTTCGCTTTGGTCGGGGCAGTCTAGCAGAATGGCGGCCACCTGCCGTTCACCGGGCAGGCACATCGTGATACGCATATGCGGTCCCGCACGTACCGGCGAGATCGTCCGCGAAGCCCTCCAGAAGGAGAGTTGGACGGTAGCCGGGTTGTGACCCGACGGCCGGCCCGCCCCGCGTGGTTGCTTTCCGGGACTGGCTCCTGCGCGAGGCGAGGAGCGACCGGACGCCCCCCGGTCGAACGGCCCGGCCCGCCGTCTCGTGGCCTCCGGCGGCTCAGGGCGGGCCGAAGTGCCGCGTCCGCCGGCCCCGTCAACCGGGCGTCAGGCCCATGCACAGGGATGGCTCCCGAGCGGGGCGGGCGGAAGGGCGAACCCCGGCGGGGTCGCCGGGAGCGATGCCGGGCGTAGGGTGCGAGCGCCAGGGTGCCGGTGGACCGCCGCTGTGGCCCGGCGTACCGAATCGGCTGCCCAAGAGCGCGGGGGACTTCACCGATGGGTTATCCTTCCCCGGACCGAGGCGCAGGAACGACTGCAATGGGCACGGGGGCCGGACTGTCCATCGCTCGCCGGATGCTGGAGGTGCGGGACGTGCGCACCCGTTTCCACACCCAGGACGGCATCGTTCACGCGGTCAACGGCATCAGCTTCGATCTGGACGAGGGCGAGCTCCTCGGGGTGGTGGGGGAGAGCGGCTCGGGCAAGAGCGTGACCATGATGTCGCTGCTCAAGCTGCTCCCGATGCCTCCGGCCGAGATCGTCTCGGGCCGAGCCCTCCTGGAAGGCGAGAACCTGATCGCGCTCGACCCCGAACGTCTGCGGCGCGTGCGCGGCGCCCAGGTGGGGTTCATCTTCCAGGACCCGATGACCTCGTTGAACCCGGTGCTCACCGTGGGCTACCAGATCACCGAGCCGCTGCGGGTCCACCTCGGGCAGAGCCGGGCCGCGGCGCGGCGCCGTGCGGTGGAGCTGCTGGAGCTGGTCGGCATCCCGATGGCGGCGAGCCGTCTCGACGACTTCCCGCACCAGTTCTCGGGCGGCATGCGCCAGCGGGTGATGATCGCGGTCGCGCTCGCCTGCGAGCCGAAGGTGCTGATCGCGGACGAGCCGACCACCGCCCTCGACGTCACCATCCAGGCCCAGATTCTCGATCTCGTGAAGAGGCTGCGGCGCGAGCTCGGCATGGCGATCATCTGGATCACGCACGATCTCGGAGTGGTGGCGGGCCTCGCGGACCGGGTAATGGTGATGTACGGGGGGCTCGTGGTGGAGCGGGCCGGGGTGAGAGCGCTCTACGGGCGACCCCGGCATCCCTACACCCGCGGACTGCTGCGCACCCTGCCGCGCCTCGACGGGACGCGATCCGAGCGCCTGGAGAGCATCGCCGGACAGCCACCAAACCTCGCCCGGGCCCCGGCCGCCTGCCCCTTCGCGCCGCGCTGCGAGTACGCCTTCGAGCGCTGCTGGCGGGAGAATCCGGTGCTGGAGACGGTCGCGGAGGGACACGAGGTAGCGTGCTGGCTCGATCCCGATACGGGAGCCGCCCGTGCCGCCTGACCCGCGATTGCGGTCCGGAGTGAAGGATTACCCCGCGAGCGGAGATGCAGCCTCGGCAATGGATTCCCGCTTGCGCGGGAATGACGGCAAGCGGCGAGCGCTGAGGCCGCCGTCATTCCCGCGCAAAGCCTGCCCCCGCTTTCGATGGGGGCGGGAAGCCACGAGTGCCGTGATGGTCGCCCCGAATGTCGGTACGAAACTCGGGCCGCCGTCAATCCTGCGCAAAGCCTGCCCCCAGCGGAGGCGGGAGTCCACGAACGCCGTGATGGTCGCCCCGAGGATCGGTACGAAATTCAAACCACCGTCATTCCCGCGAAAGCGGGAATCCACGAACGCCTGGAGCGCTTGCGAGCTTCCCCGCGAGCGACCCGGGAGGCGGCCATGAGCGCCAACGGCAACACGCAACCCCTGCTCGCGGTGGAGAACCTCACCAAGCACTTCCCGATCATGCAGGGCGTGTTCCGCCGCCAGGTCGGCACCGTGAAGGCGGTGGACGGCCTCGACTTCGAGATCCGGGAGCGGGAGACGCTGGGCCTGGTCGGCGAGAGCGGCTGCGGCAAGTCGACCGCGGGCCGGGTCATTCTTCGCCTCTACGCGGCGACGGCGGGGCGCGTCGTGTTCCGGGGCACCGACATCACCGCGCTCGAGGGCGAGGCGCTGCGCCGTATCCGCCCGCGCATGCAGATGATCTTCCAGGACCCGCAGGACAGCCTGAACCCGCGCATGACGGTGGGCACCATCATCGGCGAGCCGCTGCTCGAGCACGGTGCGGTGGGGAAGCGCGCGCTCCGGGAGCGGGTCGAGGAGCTGCTCGAATCCGTGGGGCTCGACCCCGGCTTCACCAACCGCTATCCGCACGAGTTCTCCGGCGGACAGCGCCAGCGCATCGGGGTCGCCCGGGCGCTCGCGCTGCATCCGGAGTTCATCGTGTGCGACGAGCCCATTGCCGCGCTCGACGTGTCCATCCAGGCCCAGGTCGTGAACCTGCTCGAGGACCTGCAGGAGCGCCTCGGGCTCACCTACCTCTTCATCTCCCACGATCTGAGCATGATCCGCCACATCGCGGACCGGGTCGCGGTGATGTACCTCGGCAAGATCGTGGAACTCGCCACGAGCGACGCGCTCTACCGTGAGCCGCTGCATCCCTATACCCGGGCTCTGCTCTCCGCGGTGCCCATCCACGACCCCGAGCTCGAGGCGCGCCGTGAGCGGATCATCCTGAGCGGAGACGTGCCGAGCCCCGCCCTCCCGCCCCCCGGCTGCCGCTTCAGCACCCGCTGCCCGATGGCGGCGCCGGAGTGCCGGGAGCACGAGCCGCAGTGGCGCGAGCTTCGCCCCGGCCATCGGGTCGCCTGCCACTTCGCAGAGTAGAGGTGGAGTAGCATGAGCGTTCCCGATGCGGGTCGGCTCTCGAGCCCGTCCCCGCTGCGTGTCCACCTTCAACCCACCACCCTCGAGAGGAAACGACAGAACATGAAAACCATCACCACCCTGATCGCGGCGCTGGCGCTGACGGCGCTGGTGTCGTCCACCGCCCACGCCCAACGCGGCCGCGACGGCCACCTGAACATCCTGTACTGGCAAGCATCGTCGACGGTCAATCCCTATCTCTCCGGCGGCACCAAGGACATCGAGGCGGCGTCCCTGGTGCTGGAGCCGCTCGCGCACTACGACGAGAACGGCGACATGGTGCCGGTGCTGGTCGAGGAGATCCCCACCGTGGAGAACGGCGGGGTCTCGAGCGACCTGCGCAGCATCACCTGGAAGCTCCGCAAGGACATCGTCTGGTCCGACGGTAGTCCCTTCACCGCGCACGACGTGGTCTTCTCCGGCGACTACTGTCTGCACCCGGAGTCGGGCTGCAACCCCCTCTCGTACTTCGCCGACGTCTCGGGGATCGAGGCGCTGGACGACCACACCGTGAAGATCGACTTCGGTGTCGCCAAGCCCTTCCCCTACGGACCCTTCGTCGGCTCGACCTCGCCGATTCTCCAGAAGGCCCAGTTCGAGGGCTGCATGGGCGCCAAGGCCCAGGAGTGCACCGAGCAGAACTTCGGCCCCATCGGTACCGGTCCCTTCAAGGTCGACGAGTTCCGGGCCAATGACGTGATCACCTATTCCGCCAACGAGAGCTACCGTGACGCCGACAAGCCGGCGTTCGCGACCGCCACCTTCAAGGGCGGCGGCGACGCCGCATCCGCAGCGCGCTCGGTGCTCGAGACGGGCGAGTTCGACTACGCCTGGAACCTGCAGGTGGAACCGGAAGTGCTCGCGCAGATGGAGGCGGCCGGCAAGGGCGTCGTGGTCGCCGCCTTCGGCACCTCGGTGGAGCGCCTGATGGTCAACCAGACCAACGACGACCCCGCCCTCGGAATGGACGAGCGTTCGCTGTACCTCGACGGAACGAACCCACACCCCTTCCTGTCCGACCCCGCGGTGCGCCGCGCGCTCTCGCTCGCCATCGACCGCCAGATCCTGGTCGACGCGGGCTACGGCGTCGCCGGCAAGCCGACCTGCAACGTCCTGCCCGCACCGGCGGTATACGCGTCGTCCGCCAACGACGAATGCCTGACCCAGAACACCGAAGAGGCGAATCGCATCCTCGACGAGGCGGGCTGGATGCCGGGCGGCGACGGCGTGCGGGCCAAGGACGGAGTGCGCCTCTCGATCCTGTACCAGACCTCAACCAACTCCGTGCGCCAGGGCACCCAGGCCCTCATCAAGCAGATGTGGGAGCAGATCGGAGTGGAGACGGAGCTGCGCAACATCGACGCGGCGGTGTTCTTCGGCGGCGACCCGGCGAGCCCGGACACCTACATGAAGTTCTACGCCGACATCGAGATGTACACCAACAACTTCGACGGCACCGACCCCGAGTCCTACATGGGCAACTGGGTCTGCGACGCGATTCCGGGCCCGGAGAACCAGTGGCTCGGCAACAACATCCAGCGCCAGTGCGTGCCCGAGTACGATGCCCTGGTGGACGAGATGTCGCGGACCGCTTCGCTCGAGGAGCGGGCGAGGCTCGCCAAGGCGATGAACGACATCATCGTGGGCAACCACTACATGATCCCGCTCATCTGGCGGGCGAAGGTCTCCGCACATGCGAACACCCTGAAGGGAGTCCGGATGAACGCGTGGGACTCCGAGCTCTGGAACACGGCGGACTGGCATCGCTGAGGCCCCGGCGCACCACGACGCCCGGTTCCGTCCGAGTCCGTAGCACGCACCGCGGTCCGCCATCCCGGCGGACCGCGGCCGCTTCTGCCTCACCGATGATCCGTGGCTCTTTCCGCGGCTGCGCGATCCGAGGTATCAGTCAGAAGCATGCCCGCCTTGCAACTCGTATTCTCCCGCAAGCTTCGACAGCAGGAAGAACGTACTCTCTACCAGATT
>CAYFYD010000023.1:0-17662 GCA_964347195.1 uncultured Ectothiorhodospiraceae bacterium | reverse complement strand
AGCCCGAGCCTGTCCGCTCTCCGTCATCCCGACCCCCAGCCGCGACTAAAAAATGGTCCTGCGCGGAGGCCCAGGGCAGATCAGTTCGTGGGCGTCCTCGATCGCCGCCGGACAGCGTAGCTCCTCGATGCAGAAGCTCTTTCTTCGGTTGACGACGACTTCGCCCGAGACGCTCGGCGATCGACATAACCCCTTGAATTTACTGGACACGGTCAAGAGAACCAATCAGCCCTGCGCGGAGGCCAAGCCCTGAGCATACTGGGAGCGCACCGCTTCCAATCGCCGTTCGAAGGGCTCGTGCGGAAGCCGCCGCTCGACGCTACGGGCCGGGAATGCCTCTCAGCTCGGCGGAAAGCTGGTGATCAGCGCTTCGGGCACCTCGCCGCGCCGATCCGCGCGGCTGTTGACGACTCGGGTCGCGAGTACCTCACGGACATGGACGCCCCGGTAGAGGTCCCTCACGAAGTCCGTCATGGAGCTCGACAGCATGACCTGGGCGCCTCGTTCGGCGAGAACCCGCCTTCCGAGAAGACCAAGGGCCCCGGAGCGGACGACCGCACGGAACTCATCGCCTGGTTCGCCCGGAACGGCTCGCCCCCCGTGAACAACATGCTACGCCGCTCCTGCCTGAGCACATTGCATGTGGGTTCCGCCGTGCGCAGTTGTTGCGTTTACGGCATCCGTTGCATTTGCGGCATTCGAGAGATACCGTCTTCTCACGACAGGGAGGCACCCGATGAGCGATACCACTGCGAAAGACGCCGACGTCAGGATTCCAAGCAAACGGGACGTTCAGCTTGCCGTGCGCGCGGGCCACAAGCTTGCAGCACTGCGCGAGGGAGCAGACCCCGTGCCAATACGATTTGGTCCGGCCGCCGCGGAGGCGGTCGCAATTCCCACGCCCGCGGTGCGACTTCTCAAGGAGATTCTCGACCACATGGCGCACGGCTTCGGTGTTGCGCTGACGCCCCTGCATGCCGAGCTGACCACGCGGCAGGCTGCTGATCTGTTACAGGTATCGAGGACCCACCTCGTGCAGTTGCTCGATGAGGGGCGTATCCCCTGCCGCATGGTGGGCTCGCATCGGCGCGTTCGGACCAGTGACATTCTTGCCTTCCGGCGCGAGACGGAGCATCGACGCAAGCAGGCCCTCGATCAATTGACGGCCCGCGACCAGGAACTCGGCCTGCAGTAGCCGATGCTCCGTCCGGCCGCGTTGCTGGACGCGAATGTCCTGTATTCGGCCGGCCTCAGAGATTTTCTTCTGCGACTCGCCGACCGCTACCTCTACGCCCCGCTGTGGAGCGCCGAAATCCATGCCGAGTGGATAGGTAGCATTCTGGTTGACCGGCCGGACCTGACCCGCGACATGCTCGAAGGGAGCTGGCGGGAGCGCGGATGAGACGGATTCAGCGTCAAGCATGGAATGCGAAGCTCCTTCACTCATGAGTTCGTGAACCGGTCATCGAAGGGGCTTCACGCCACCCCTTCGACCAAGTCCGTATCCCACTCTGTACACGTCCGGGATATTGACCCGACCGTCACGCATTCGCAGAAAAATGCCCAGTGATTCGAGATCTTCACGTATGCCATCAGGGCCCTGGTCTACATGGCGGGGGGGCAGCTTCGGATCGCTGTGCTCTGGATCATCGGTCAAGCGGTCGAGTACGCGTTCACGCCGCCACTGCTCGGCGATCTGGTCGAACGCACAGGGTACGGCCATGCCCTTAAGCGAATCCAGAACCCTGTGCACCCACGGATAGTCCTCCTCCAGCTCCCTGATGCGGACCCTGGACGCCTCCCGCACGCCGCGCTTGATGCTTTCATGGTGCAGGGCGTAGCCGTACTCCGGCTGCTGCTCCTCGGTATCGACCGCTGCCGTTCGCAGGGCGGCGAGAAACGAACGCGGACTCACTCTCCCCTTGGTATCTGCCAAATGGCTCGGAATCCAGGTATACGGAACCCCGCTCCGGCGATCACTTCCCATCGAGGGAGCAGAGATCCGACCGAACTCGTCCCGTTGAAGCTGCTCGTCGGAGATCAAGGGACGGGGGACTGCAAACAGCTTCTCGCGACCAACGGTCGTCGAAGGCCACCTTTCTCCACCAAGCAGCTTGCGAAAGACATCGCCGCTCCCACCGTTGACGAGGTAGTGCCAGAGCAGGCCGTAGAGTTCCTGGCGAGGCCAATTCAACTCCACTGCCGTGGACAAGACCCTCGATGCGTCGGGAAAGTCGGCCACCCTGCTCTCGTCAATCTGATCGGAGCGCAGAAACACCTTCGCCCGGAGCCACCGATACGAACGCAGCTCGAGGGTGGCTTGCAGCAGGCCGCGGATCGCACGATATGTACTCCACCAGTCTCCCGCGCAACGATCGAGAGCATCGAAAAGAATAACGAAATACGTACCCCTCCACTCGAACTCGTCATCGCGATCCTGAAACAAGCGCTCCGTCGACCCCGGATTGTCGGCCACGTAGCTGGCGCGCGCTTCCCAGGACGAGTGGCGACGGAGCGGATGGTCTTCCTCGTCGCAGGGAAGGAGGTGCCACGCTTGTACCGCTCGCCAGACTATTCTCGGGTCGACACCGTCCTTCATCAGGCGCGACAATGTTTCCTTGCCAGGATACTCGTCCACGGCTGGTCTCTCGCCGAAACCGGCCCTCACCACGGTGTTCTCGTTCAACACCCTGGTACGCCTCGTCGGCGACCGGCCGGCATATTCGCCGACCAAGCGGCGCACGCAAGGGTCTTGCAGCGCACTCCACCAGAACGTCTTTCCGGCGCCTCGCATGCCGGTCACGAGCAGGCTGTCCGGATGCAGCGCCTTCATGTGAGACCGCGGCATATAGACATCGCGGAGGGCCGGAGGCGTGCTATACCTCGTTCCTTTCGGCAGTTCGGCGAGCGCGCGGCGCGCTGTCTCGATGCACACATCACTCATCGCATTCAGACCGCACGCGGTTCGACGAGCGCTTCGAAGCGACGGAGGAATTCAGCGTACGCAAGGGCAACCGGGGTTGGTTCCAGATGATGCAACGACGCACCGGCCGCAAGTCCACGATTCCAGAGTACGGGAAGGGGGGCGTGGGGTGCGTGTTCGTCCTCCAGATCGAAGGCAAAGCGTTCCGCCGTCGGGTCGTCATCAGCGCGGACCTCGTCGTAGAGGCGTTCCCGAAACAGGTTCCACGACCGCTCCCTGAACCCCTCCAGATAGCGGTCGGTGTACAGCTCGGGAGTCAGAGCCGACACGACCGACAGGCGCTCGCGGATCGACGTCGAGAGGCCATGGTTGTGCCAGTGACGAAAGAGGACGTCGTAGTCCTGCCATGTACTCTCGGAGTCAGTGGCAAAAAGAAGCACTTGGGCGTCCAAGTCGGTCACGGTGGCGGCGGCGATGTCGTGCAGACCGCTGCGACTCTCCAACAGAACGAGCGTGGGCTCGCATCGCTCCTCCAGACACTGCATCAACCGTTCCAGGCGTGTGGGCCACGGGTCGGGGGTTTCGATGTATACACGGCCAAGCTTGGCCAGATACTCCCCAGGTTCACGGCCATGAGCGGGAGCGACATGAACCTCACCCTCCAAGTCCAGGACCCATGACGGGGAGCTGGTCATCTCCTCGAGTACGCGGTCACCCTGACCGACCAGATCCTCCACGAACCAGTCGGTGAGGCCGAACTCGGGTCTTGCCCGCGCATCCAGCATTGCTGACGACAGTCCGGGGGATTCGAGATCGAGGTCAACTACCAGCACCCGATCTCCGTTGCGCGCCAAGTGCCACGCGAGAACGGCCGCGGTGGTGGTGCGTCCGACGCCACCCTTGACGGAGTACAACGTGAACCGGTCGGGGCCTCGTGTCTCGTTCGGAGCGCGGACCGTCCACCAGTTACCACCGGTCACCAGACGGTCAACCCAGTACACTCCGGGCCGGATCTCCCGACCCCCACCCTCGAGTGGAGTCAACAGGGATTGGTCGACCAACAGCAATGTGTCTTCCGGTGGGTACCCATGAGCACCCAGGGCTCGGCTCAACTCGGTCGCCAAGCTTTCGAGACCGTCATGAGCCTCCTTGCTCCGGGCAACCTCGTCCGATATCGACAAACGCACCTTTCCGTACAGGTCCCGTACCAGATAGAGCCTCGGAATATCGGCTGGCAGCGCCCCCGGGGCCCCGACCAGAGCCGCGACGCGAGCCTGGATGCTGTCGAAGGGGACAAACCGACTCACAGACGGCCGTCCAGTGTTGCTCGTTGCATCATGAGGCACACTGCCCGAGCGGCATCCTGGTGGGGCACGATCAACGGCTCGGAATAGTGCCCTCTGGATGCATATCGGTCATGATGCGACCAGTCCCGAAACGGCTCTCCGTCGGGAAGCTGATGCAGGTACCATTCGCCGCTTCGGCCCGCCACGAACATCCGGAAGACGGGCCAGAGATCCTGTACGTGTTTTCGATGTTCCACCATCTTCGGTCTTCCATCCGGGTCTATTTCCATTCCCGATGCACGCATCACGGCCTTCAGACCGCACTCCGCGCTGAACCCGTACAATTGGTCCGCATTCGCCCAACGGTCGTGTCGGAAGAGCAATTCCGCATCCTCCCAGTGTCGACGATGGGCATCGGCAAAGTCCACCGGATACGTCATGGCAAAGCGCGAACGATGCCGAGCTGGCCCATCGCTGTCCGTTCCGGCACCCTCGTCATCGTCAGACCTCGAACGCGCTCCTTCTGGAACATGACGCCCGCCCTGCTTGCGGGAAGCCCCCCGCATCCACGAAATCCGCGACTCCTTGCTCTTGCGTAACCCGACTGTGTAGAACGACCATGGCTCGGGACACATCGTACTCGTACTCAAGATCAACGAGCTCTCCTTGCAACACTACAGAAGTCTCCGTTCGGGGTCAGAGCGAAGCAATGCTCAGAACGATCGCGACTGCCAATGCGCCATGGAAGAACGCCACTGTTCTGGACAACGCTGCGCCCCACCACGTCCGGGAATAGCCCGTCTTGAACGCGGTTACATCCATCGAGAAGTCGACTGCGCACTCGTCCAGTCCCCTGACGTGGTCGTAGAGAGCGCGGAACAAGCGTTCCTGGCACAGAAAGTAGCCATCGAGACCCCAGAAGAAGAACACGGGAACGAGGCCGATATACAGGATGTCGATTCGTCCTTCTCGTGCGAGCAGGACGAAGAGGGCTGCGACCAGCACCACGCTCCAGCCCTTGATGCGAAATGAGTCGGAGGCAAGTCGATTGACTACGCCTTGAACGAACTCGAGATGTTTAAGTTTGGATTCCATCGGAGTTCTCTCCGGAGTGAGCGCGATCCAGAGGGTCGTCGCACCAGAGGGTACGCGGAGTGGGGACAAGTGCGGGAGTGTCTCCGGTGGCCTGCCAACGGGGCCGTCGAGCACGATGAGCTTTTCGAGCACCCGGTAGATGGTGCCGTCGGGCACCAGGGGGGGATCGATGGGTTCGTCGATCTGCCGGGCGCCGACCTCCCCTCGGCCCTCGAGGAAGCGGTAACGGTCGGGATCGAAGAGCGCGCCGTGACGCTGGGGGGAGCCGCATCGCGCCCGCCCGGGCGCCATCGTGGACCATGCGAAACAGGGCGAGAAGCTGGGCGTAGCCGCCGAAGCGCTGGTCCATGGTGTCCGGATGGAGGGCCGCGTCTTCGCGTAGCCGCTCGTAGAGGACGGCGAGCGAGTACGCACCGAGGAAGGTCTCGTCCTGCGGGAGCATGTCCCGCTCTTCCGCGTAGAGCAGGAACACGAGCCGCAGCACGACGGTGAGCAGTCCGCGGTAGACCTCATCGGGATTCGTCCCGAGCGGCTCGCGCAGAAGCTCGCCCCGCGAGGTGTCGTGCGCGGCCTGGAAGCCGCGCAGAAGCTCGTAGAGGGCGTGCAGCACCTGCTCCGCCAGACGCTCGCTCACTTCGTTCTGGTACTTGCGGCTGTCCTCGAGGAGGGCGGCGAGGCGCTTCGCGCGGGGCTGGCTGAGGAGCCGGTTCTGGCCGAGGAGCAGGCGCATCGCGGTCGAGATCGGCCGCCCGGCGGTGGGGAGCATGTCCGCGACGCGAAAGTCCAGCCAGCCCGAGCTCTCGCCCCGCGGCGCCGAGATGAGGCGGAGCGCGGTGCCGTTGAAGAGCAGTCCCGCGGGCGCCCCGGTGTGGCGAAGCAGGCGTTCCATGCGGCCGTGAGGCGAGGCTTCGAGGCCGCCCCCCGTCCGCGCCCGGTCACGCGTGACGCGGTCGAAGTCCTCGTCCGGCTCGCAGACACGAACGAGCAACTGCCAGGACGATGCGCCGTTCGCCGGAATGCCTTCCCGTTCAGCCCCTTGACGCATCGCCGTTCCGTCCGCGGCAGCGGGGCGGTAGTCCGGCGCGTCTTCCCGCACTTGCGGCCCGGGTCGGGCCACGGGCGGGCGTCTCACCGGGTCCGCACGGACCGCGAAGTCGGGGCGCAGGACCTCGCCCCCTTCCGGGAGCACGGCTTCGAGCTCGGCCGGAACAGGCGCTTCGTCCGTACCCGCGTAGCCGGCGGGCGAGAAGCTCCAGCCGAGCACCGAAGAGGCGAACGCACGAAAGTCCGGCAACCGGGGCTCGGCCCCCGAGACGCCATCGTCCGCATTCCGCTCGCGATCCTCCACGCACTCGCGAAGCAGGTGCCGGCCTTCGGAGTCGCGTCGGTCGAGGATCGCGCCCGCCTTGACGAGCGCCGGCGCGGAGACGACCAGCCCGGTCGGGCGCACGAAGCCGATCCACTCCAGGTGGGCCGCGATCTGGGGGTCGAATCTGGCCATCGTCTACGCCGGGGAGAGCAAGGGGATGATACGCCGCCGCGGCTGTCGATAGACGTGGAAACCGGAGTCCAGCGTCATGATCGACACACGGTCCGTGCGTCCGACGAGCCTGACGAGGCAGGCATCGGCGAACGACATCGGGACGTCCCGGTAGCGGCGAACGAGCCGGCCGATTGCGAGTGCGTCGTCACCGGAATCCAGGAGCCGCTCGACCCGCAGCACGCCCCGTCCGACCAGAGTCAGCGGAAGGCTCGGGTCCGCACCGACGCGTTGCCGCAGCAACGCGTTCCGGCACCGCAGAGGTCCCCTGCCACCTCCACTTCGGCTCCGAGACGGCAACGCGGAGTACGACCTGCCATAGTATGATGCACCTTTGACGGACAACGAACGAGGAACGGGATGCTACAGACGCTCGCAGTGCGCGGGTACCGTGGATTCGAGTCGTACCGGCTGGCCAATCTGGCCCGAGTGAACCTCCTCGTCGGCAAGAACAACTGCGGCAAGACGTCCGTTCTGGAGGCTATCGAGCTCCTGGTATCGGGAGGGCATCCCTCCGCCTTCCACGACTCTCTTCATCGGCGTGGGGAAACAGGCGTCCAACATGTTCGCCGAGTGCGCCAGCGCCTGATGGATATCTCGCACGTCTTCTTCGGTCATTCCTGCGTCCCGGGGGCGAGCTTCGACCTTTCGTCGGATGACGGCAAGCGTGCGTTGTCGGTGAAGATTCTGTCGCTGGAAGAAGTCGATGAGGAGGCCGATGACTGGGATCCGAGGGTCAGGCGAAAGCTACAGATGAGCATGTTCGACCCGGACGAAGACGTCACACCGATGTTCGGAATGAGCATCGACAATGGCCCTCACGAAAGACAGACCATACTGCCGGTCATGGAGGACGGCTCGATCGGGCTCGAGCGTCATCCCCGCCTCGTACGCAATCTATCCACTGAAACACCTGTCCACTTCCTGACGTTGGACTCCTTTGGCCCCGACTCCATGGGGGGAATGTGGAATACGGTCCTGGCTGAGGGCCGAGAGACGGAGATCGTTCATGACATGAGACTCCTGGAGCCCGGTCTGGATTCGATTCATTTCCTGACGACAGTCGGACTTCGGGGTGGAATTCTCGTGGGTCTTCGCAACGGCGGACGTCGCTTTCCGATCGGTACCTATGGCGACGGAATGCGACGACTCCTCGCACTTCGTCTCTCCTTCGTCGGGACAGCGAACGGATTCCTGCTGATCGACGAAATTGATACGGGCCTGCACTGGACGGTCATGGAGGAGATGTGGCAGTTTGTGGTCGAAGTCGCCCAGAGGTTGAAGGTACAGGTCTTCGCGACCACACACAGCTACGACTGCATTCGAGGGCTTGGAGCGCTTCTCCAGTCCCGACCCGACTTCACGGACCAAGTCTCCATTCAGAAGGTAGACAGGTCGCTGTCGCAGGCGGTGTGTCTTCGAGGCGAGCAGATCAGGGTTGCGGTAGAGCAGGACATCGAGGTCCGCTGATGCCGGCTGTCGAACGTTCCAGGCTGCACGTCGAGGGCAACGACGACGTCCACGCTGTCAAACACCTCCTGCTCCGGCACGGAATCGACTGCCCGATAAGTGGGGATAAGCGACCGCAGCGTGAATTCGCTCCGAACGCCCCCGAGATCAAGGCGGCGGGCAACAAGGACGCAGTGCTCACCGCCATCGAGCCCGCTGTCCCGGTCAGCAATGGCCGCTCCGTGGGCTTTGTGCTGGATGCGGATGCCGAGCCGCGAGATCGGTGGCGCGCAGTTTGCCGCCGGCTTGAAGCGTTCGGGCTCGATCTGCCAGACGAGATCCCACCCGAGGGATTTGTTGACGACGTGGCGGAGTTCAGGGCACGGGTCGGCGTATGGCTGATGCCGGACAATCGACGGGAGGGCGCTCTGGAGGAATTCCTCCAGGATCTCGTCGACGACCGCGATCCCATACTCCCGATCGCCAAGACCTCGACGACGGAAGCACTGACCAAAGGCGCCAAGTTTCCCAGGGCCAAGCACCGAAAGGCGGTTCTCCACGCATGGCTCGCGTGGCAGGAAGAGCCCGGGACGCCGTACGGCACGGCGATCAGGGCGCGGTACTTTCGCGACGACAGCCCCGCTGCCCTGGCTTTCGTCGAGTGGTACAGGCGCGTCTTCCCGTAGCAACCTGATCCGCGGTCCGCGGCCGCTCGCACCGCACCGTCAGCTCGTCTCCGGCCAGAGGTAGACCAGGCCGACCGGCTCCACGCGGGTCAGTTGGATGTCGTAGAAGCGACGGATGCGCTCGGGCTCGCGTTCGAGGTCGGCGTCGAAGTGCGCGAGACGCCGTTCCCAGTGCCGGGCGTTGGCTTCGAGCTGCCGCCGCCCTCCCTCGTTGCCCGCTCGCGCTCGTCGTCGAGGTCCATCGACTCGATCTCGTCTCTGAGCGCGTCGGCGTCCGGGTGACGGATGCCGGCGCGGAGACGACCAGCCCGGTCGGGCGCACGAAGCCGATCCACTCCAGGTGGGCCGCGATCTGGGGGTCGAATCTGGCCATCGTCTACGCCGGGGAGAGCAAGGGGATGATACGCCGCCGCGGCTGTCGATAGACGTGGAAACCGGAGTCCAGCGTCATGATCGACACACGGTCCGTGCGTCCGACGAGTGGGACGAGGCAGGCATCGGCAATAGCCACGATGCTCGACGTACCGTCAAGTGTCCAGGACCGGAGGAATGGTCGAAGTCCCATCCTCGAAGCTCACCCAATCGGCATCGAATCGTTGGTACGGCTCGATGTCCGCGAGTGTGATCTCGTCGGTTCCCAGGACCTCGACGCCGGCACACTGGATGCCGGACTCGAAACGGCCCCAAAATTGCCGAATCTCTTCCTCGATCTCGGTCCGCTTCCTGGCCCAATCGGCCTCACCCCGTCTCAAGTGGGGAACCGCGAGGATGAGATGACACTGGCACGGAGCGTTCGCCGGGAGCTCGTCGAGCGTGCTGAGCCTGAGGTACACACCCTGCACCCACTCGCTGTGCTTCCTCAGAAGCTCTTGCCAGTCCTTCTGCTTCGGGCGCCAGCGCTGGTCGAAGGCCGTCGGGAATGCCGCGCGGATGTATCGTTTGGCGAGCCACCCCGCAACGAGCCGGCGTTCCTTGTCCGGTAGACATTGCGCCGGGGATCCCTGCATCAGCAGGGCTCGTGGGATCGTCCATCGATCATGGGCGACACACGACAGCACGATGGGGGGATCGTGCACTCCGATCACGAGCTGGAGCGTTCGCGGGTTTCTGCCCCACCGCTGCCGCTTGTCCACCTTCTCGGCGGCAACGACCCTCATGCGCAGGACTTCGACAACGGGCTCCTTGTCCTCGTTGACGTTGACGATATCGCAGTCGTGGCTCGTCAGGACCAGCCGGTCCGTATCGTCTACGGCCACCTTCCGGGGAGCGTGCTCCCCCGCGAGTCTCGCCAGCGCGCCTCCCAGGATCGCGCCTTGACGCCAGCCTCGCTTCGCTATCTCCTCGCTGTCGAACGGTTCGGCCATGCGTTACCGGTTCGGCCAGTCCTGGAGCGCCATGTTCCTGGCGAGCTGCTCCCTTCGCTGCTCACGTTCAGGATCTTCGAAGCCAAGGCGGCGTAGTCGTTCTTCGCGGTCGGCTCTTTTTCGGTTTGCCGCGTCTCCGAGTAGCCGCGCCTGTTCGATGGCGGTAACCACGCGATCTTCGTCGATCCCTTCCTCGCCAAGCAGATCGAGAAGCGCCGGCCCGTCGAGATCCGAGGGCTGGCGGACGAAGCGTGCGTTGAGGGGACTGGCACTCGACACCCGAGCCCGCACGAGACAGCGCAGCAGGGTATGAAGCCGCTCGGTATTGGCCGCATTGGGCTCCCTGCCCCGGAGCCAGTCGTACAGCGCAGGACGACTCACCCGCAGGATCCGCGCGAGCTGGGACTTGTTCAGCGAGAGGGCAGCCTGCACCTCCTGCATCTGCTCGACCACCGAGAGCTTCAGGACGTCGCGGAAGCCGAATGGATCTTCCGGGACTCCTGCCTTCGATGTGTTCTCGATGGGTCGGAACGCCACGATGCAGGAGCTCGATCCGATGTGAGAGGGGAACGGATCGTGATCGGAGTCGAGTGCGATGATGCCCCCGCTGCCGGAGTACGCGAGCTTCACCATGATCTCCCGCAGGGTCTCCTGCGCACTGGCCATCGTGCTGAACTCGTCCGTCAGCATGGCATACCTGCGCCTTGCGGCCTCGTAGTCCCCATAGCTGGTCGTCAATGTCATTTCCACACCTCGATCGCGGTCTCGGTCACCACGTGTTCGTGGAAGGTCTCGATGAGGTGATCGTGCATCTCGAACGCTCTCGCCACGACCCAGTCGGCATCCGGATCGAAGGTCCCCTCGATGTAGTGGTCCATGTCGATCAGGGTGACCAGCTCGCCGGCTTTCGCCCGGACAGCGTGTTTCGGCGCCCCGCCAATGAGATCGGGAGGCAGCGAGAATCCCTGGTCGTCCTGGACGACGCGCACGATCATGGTGCCGGTGACACCATCCCCAACCTGCGTTCTCCCCGTGCTCTCCACGCGCAGCCGGTGGGTGCCCGCCTTGAAGACTTCATCGGCGGCGCCATGGAAGCCATGCCGGAGGTAAGCTCGGAAGTCTTCGCCTTCGCGCGGCTGGACGCAGTCGACATACCGAAGGCCCACACGCTGGACGACGCCCAGCCGATCATGTTCGGTCGTCGCAAGCACCGTCCGAACTGCGCCCTGGAGTCGTTCGGCGAAGCCCTCGAATCTCTCGTAGGCGGTGGTCTGGAGCACAACACTGTCCTGCGTCACCAGAACGCTCCAGGTCTCGTCCCTGGTTCGGTACTCCCACCGCTCCTGCTCAATCACCTGGACCGGCACCCCTGCGCCCGGGCCGAAGGTGATCTGCTGAACTTTGCCGGCGCGCTCGACGGGGAGCCCGTTCCTGCGGAACTGCTCTTGAATCCTCGGGATGTACCCGTCCATTTGACGGATGGGACTGAATTTGACTTGGCCCAGCACCAGCGCAAGGGGCTGTCGGGACAAGGGCACGTACCGGCATCTACGTTTCATGGCCTCTGCTCCTTTCGCCCTTTACAATCAATCATACACTTGGTTGCATCAACCGGAACATCCCCGGTGCAGTTGCCGGGGTGTTCGACAACATCCCTCGCCTGTGCGTACGGGATGCCGATTCGCGTCGCCTCGCATCGTCGCCGTACGGCCGACGGGGCTCTGGAACTGCGCACTTCTCCGGTCGTCGTACCGTCAGTTCGTCTCCGGCCAGAGGTAGACCAGGCCGACCGGCTCCACGCGGGTCAGTTGGATGTCGTAGAAGCGACGGATGCGCTCGGGCTCGCGTTCGAGGTCGGCGTCGAAGTGCGCGAGACGCCGTTCCCAGTGCCGGGCGTCGGCGTCTTGGTGACGAGTGCCGCCGCGGAGCCTGCGCTCCACGTCGTCGTCGATGACCTTGGAGAGGCTGCCGAGCTCCCTCCTGATGGTCTCGGTCTTGCGGACGAGCACCTCCAGCACCCGGTCTTCCGCACGCTGGGGAAGAACGAAGTAGTGGCAGCTCACCTCGGCCGCAGGCTGGAGCTTGCGATCGATGCGCCCGTTCCGCTGCTCGATGCGCCCCGGATTCCAGGGCAGGTCGAAGTGGAAGAGGTCGGCGCAATGGGCCTGGAAGTTCAATCCTTCGCGGGCCGCGTCGGTCGCAATCAGGATGCGCAGGGGATCCTTGGCGGGGTCGGCGTTGAAGCGGCGCTGTATGGCCTTGCGCCGGCTCCCGCTCGTCAGGCCGTCGATGACCGCGATGCGCTCGCCGGCGCGGTCGGTGCCCTCGATCGCCCGCTCCAGTATGCTCCTGAGGTAGCGTTTCGTGCCTTCGCGGTTCTCCGTGAAGATCAGGATGCGCCGGAGATTCCACGACGGGGGATCACCCGCCGGAGACCGCCCGAAGGGTGGCAGCCCCGGGCACTGGTGTTCGCGGATCCGGTCGACGAGCCGGCGGGTCTTCGCGTCCGGGAGATGCCGGGATGCCTCGGCGATCGTCTGCGTCCGGTCGAGAAGCCGCTGCTCGTGTGCCCGGAGGACCGCCTCGGTGTCGCCCGCGGAGCCGGCTTCGGCGGTGGCGCCGAGGGCCTCGATCTGCTCGCTCTCTTCCGCCTCGCTCCCGGCGCATCCGCGATAGGTAGGCCCGGTCGAGAATCTCGAACACGAGCCCGAATCGATCTTCGAGCTCGCCCCTCCACTGTTCGAGCACCGAGGGCGGTGCTGCGACCACGATCACCGCTACCTTCCGCCGCAGGAGCAGCTCGCGGGCGATGAGGCCCGCCTCGATGGTCTTGCCGAGCCCGGTGTCGTCGGCGATGAACAGATTGACGCGGGGCAGCCGGAGGGCCTTGCGCAGCGGCTCCATCTGGTAGGCGTCGATCCGGATTCCGGCGCGAAACGGCGCCTGGAACAGGTCGGGATCGGTCGCGGTGACGCAGTGCCAGCGCAGGGTATGCAGGAACGCCGCGAAACGGCGCGGCGGGTCGAAGCCCTTGGCGGCGAGGTCGGCCCAGCCTTCGTCTTCGAGTATCCGCCGGTCGAGCTCGTAGTCCCGGAAGACGGCGAGCGACTGCCCCTGGGCATCGTCGTCGGCGCAGGCGAGCCTGACCACCGCCGACTCGCCCGGCGCCGGCGGCCCGGTGACCTCCTCGACCAGCCACCGCCGGGAGCGCACCTGCACCAGCTCGCCCACTTCCGGCGGACGCTGGGGAAGCTTCCCTGGCATCGTGGGGCTCACCCCCTGGTCATACATCCGGTGCACTCGTGCGCATCGTCACCATCTCGGCCGACTGCTTCCCGACGTGGTTCGGACTCGTGCAGGGCGGCAGCACCATGCTCATGGCTCCAGGGTTCGGCACCCACTCGAACCCCGCAGGAGGCAATGTGGATTGAGGTTTCTGCGCCGCGCACTGCATTGAGCTGCCACGGCGTCGCGGCCTCCAGATGCCGTACGATGAGCCCGCCGAAGCTGATCGGCACCGCCCCCAGGGCGAGCAGCGCCACCGCGGCGCGATGGCGGGCGGGCGTGGTCCGGGACGAGCCCGGGAGCTCGGCGATCGACGTCACGACCCGAGAACGCCCTTCAGCTCGGCGGGAAGCTGGTGATCAGCGCTTCGGACACCTCGCCGCGCCGATCCGCGCGGCTGTTGACGACTCGTGTCGCGAGAACCTCGCGGATGTGGAAGCCCCGGTAGAGATCTCTCACGAAGTCCGTCATGGAGTTCGACAGCATGACCCGGACGCCGCGTTCGGCGAGGGTCGTCGCCACCTCGGCGAGTCTGCGCTGGTCGCCCGCACCGAAGCCGTCTCGCGAGTACGCGGTGAAGTGCGCGGTCTTCGAGAGGGGGTGGTAGGGCGGATCAAAGTACACGAGGTCGCCGCGCCCGGCGAGGTCGAGCACGCAGCCGAAATCCCGTGCCGCCAGGTCGACGTCTTCCAGTGTTGCCGCGACCGCTCGCAAGTTCTCTTCGTCGCATACCTTCGGGTTGACATAGTGCCCGAAGGGCGTGTTGAAACGTCCCTTGCTGTTCTCTCGGTACAGGCCGTTGTAGCACGTACGGTTGAGGTAGATGATTCGAGCCGCCCGGCGGGCCAAGGTGCGCGGCCGCGCGGCTCTGACTCGATAGAAGTACTCTTTGCAATGGCGACGAGCGTGTTCCTCGAGCACTTTGATCACCGCGTCCACGTCACCGCGCAGGCCGAGGTAGGCGTCGATCAGGTTCCGGTTCACATCGGAGAGGCACGCAGGGACCCGCAGTCGGCCGGCCTGCGCCAAGGCGAAGAACAGGGCGCCACCGCCGAGCATGGGCTCGTGGTAGCGGCGGACGGTCCCCGCCGCCTCGACCGCTCCGAGTAGCGCGGGGAGGAGCTGCCGCTTTCCCCCTGCCCACTTGAGGAAGGGGCGGGGCGGAGGTCCCTTGCGGAAGGCCACGCGCTACAACCCGAAGTAGAGCTCGAACCACTTCCGGGCGTCGGGCAGCTCTACCGCCATACCGGTGGACACCAGGTACGCCTTCATGTTCGGCGAGAAGCCGTCTCCCGAGAAGACGACGAGCCCCCTGATCGGCCACGCCCGGATGTCTTCGATGGTGCCGGCGATCTTCTCCTCCGCGGTACCCTTGGTACCCTGAAACTTGCACTCGACTCCCAGACTGGTGCGTGTTTCGGGATGGCGCAGCACCACGTCGATGCGCCGTTTCGCTCCCCGGATCCGGCGGCCGACCTGCACTTCGATCTCGACATCGAGACCGAGGCATCGGCCAAGGGCCGCAACCCGGTCGCGCAACTGCGCGCCGGACGCGACCGCGGCCCCCCTGCCAGCCATGTGTCTCTCCCCGAAGCGGGCTCCCGGGGAGCAATGTACGCCGCGAAGGGAGCCTCGGGAAACCGGACACCAGGGCGATCTCGCGCCGTACATGACCCTTGGGAAGAGGGCTGCGACGAGCACCACGCTCCAGCCCATTGTTCGAAATGAATCGGAGGCAAGCCGACTGGCTACGCCTTGAATGAGCTCGAGAGGTTCGAGCTTCGATTCCATCGGAGCTCTCTCCGGAGTGAGCGAGGTCCAGGGGACCGTCGCTCCCGCGTGGGCCCAGCGTGGGCCCTGAGGCAGGAGTGTCCTGGACCGCGGGTCCGCGGGGCCGCCGAGCCCGGGCACCGCAGTCCTGGGTGGCGGCAGTGCGGACGCTGGGGAAAGCTCTCTCGATGTCCCGGCGCTCGGCCGAGTCACTCTGGAGGTGGGAGCGGTAGTGTCACGCACACTTTACATGCACCGGGCTTGACGGGACGATGAAAGGGCCGTTCTCGGCGGCAAGCGCATGCACCCCGTCCTCCTCGCCCTCACCGCCGCCTGGCTCTTTGCCTTCGGCCAGCACTTCGCGCGCATCGCGTTGCGCTACACCGACTCCCAGACCGCGGTGCTCTACCAGATCGGCACCAGCACCCTCCTCTACTGGCTGCTCGCCCCCTTCTACCTGGAAGGCCACTACTGGAGCTCTCCGGTGCTGCCGCTCTTCGCGGCGGTGGGGCTCTTTCGCCCCTTCATCTCCGCCAACCTCGGCATGCTCGGCATCCGCATCCTCGGACCCACCATCGCGAGCACGCTCTCCGCCACCGCGCCCCTTTTCGGACTGGCCCTCGGGGTCCTGCTCCTCGCGGAAGTCATTACGGTGGAGGTCGCCATCGGTGCGCTCGGCATCAGCGCCGGCATCGCGGTGCTCTCCTGGCGCGGCGACGCCCGCCGGCAGTGGCCCCTGTACGCGCTGCTCTTTCCCATCGGCGCCGCCTTCCTGCGCGGCCTGGGCCATGCCATCGTCAAGATCGGCTTCCTCAAGCTCCCCGATCCCTACTTCGCGGCGCTGGTCGCCTACAACGTCTCCCTGGTGCTGGCGCTGCTCAACGACCGGCGCGTGCGCGGGAAGCGCCGGCCCGTCCCTCGCGCCGCGCTCCCCTGGCTGATCCTCACCGGTCTGGTGCTCGGATGCGCGGTGCTGGTGCTCAACCACGCCCTGCTCTCCGGCCGTCTGGTGGTGGTCGCCCCGATATTCGCCTGCACGCCGCTCTTCACCCTGCTGCTCGGCCGGGCGGTGTTCCGCGAAGAGACGCTCGACCGGCGGGTGGCGGTCGCGGTCCTGATCGTCGTGCCGAGCGTGGCCCTCATCGCCGCCCGCGGCGCTTGAGCGGCCGGCGGCGGGGGACGACCACCCGGCCGGCCGGGGGACGGTGTCGTGCCGGCCGATGCGCTGGCTCCGGCGCGAACGACGCGGACTGACGGGCATTCCCGCTCGCCCGGGGAACCCCCGGGGTGCCGTCCCCGCGTCTCTTGCCCGCATGTCTCACCGAATCTTCGTGAGCTGCGGGCGTCGAGACGCCCCGGAACGCGGGTGCACGGACGGAGAGACACTGAAGGCAGAGCCGTGACATGGATTCCCGCTCCCCGATCGGGGTCGGGGACAAGCTCCGCGGGAATGACGGCGTAATGTGGCACTCCGACGTGAGCTGCGACGCGGAGCCGCCGATGGGCAGCATTCTCCACCTGCACGAGGTGCCGGAGACGGGCGGAGACACCCTCTTCGCCAACATGTACGCCGCCTACGACGCCCTGTCGGACCCGATGAAGCAGCTTCTCGAGGATCTGCGCGCGGTGAACGGCTCTGCCCACCACTTCGGCGGCTACTTCGGCTACCGGGGCCACGAGCTGAGCGACGACCCCTTCCCCGAGTCGCTGCACCCGGTGGTGCGCACCCATCCGGAAACCGGCCGCAAGGCGCTCTACGTCAACGAGACCTTCACCACCCGCATCGCCGAGCTGCACCCGGAGGAGAGCCGGGCGCCGCTCGCACTCCTGTACCGGCACATCGCCTCGCCCCGCTTCCAGTGCCGGATACGCTGGAGGCCGGGCACCACCGTGATGTGGGACAACCGCTGCACCCAGCACCACGCGCTCTGGGACTACTACCCCCGGACGCGCTCCGGGCACCGCTACACCATCGCGGGCGACCGCCCACGATAAGCGCACCCAGGCAGTGCTGAGTCTTTGATTCAGCGTCGTGCTCTCCTGTCGAAGTCGCCGTGGGGACCGGGGCCGGCCCGGCTCCGGTTCCCCGGCTGCAACTGCGAACAGGAGATCACCCATGCCGAACAAGGCCCTCTCCGAGACGCGCGTCAAGGCGCACGAGCGGCTGGTCCATGGGCCGATACCAGTCTCGCTCGTCGGCATCGAACGAGGACAGCAATTCTCATTTTGGCGCCTGACTTCACCCTGAGCCGCAAGCCGTCTTC
>CAYFYD010000022.1:0-17786 GCA_964347195.1 uncultured Ectothiorhodospiraceae bacterium | reverse complement strand
AGCGCCGGCATCGGGAGCTCGGGTTCGAGACCTTCGAGGATCTGCTCGTCGACTGGGAACAGGACCACCTCGCCTGGGACGCCAACGACCTGCTCGCCAAGCTGTGGACCTGGCAGAACGCAGACATCAGCGCCGGCCCCGCGTACCGGGGCGACTTCCACCGGGCTCTGGGCGCGATCCGGGCGCGAGCGATCGTGGTGCCCTGCACCACCGACCTCTACTTCCCGCCGGAGGACAACGCACTCGAAGTGGCGCAGATGCCGAACGCGGAGCTTCGCACCTACGATTCTCCGTGGGGACACTGCGTCGCGACCCCAAGCCGCGACAGCGAGTTCATGGCCTTCCTGAGCGGATGCGTCGACGAGCTGCTCGGAGCCCGCTGACGTGAAGGCAGGGCCGCAGTTCCTGGCCGCCCAGTCCCGACTCAGGACCTGGGCGGGAGCCGCTCGGCCAGCTCGAGCCCTTCCAGCAGGCCGCTCAGGCGCGCGGTCTCCTCCCGGACCTCGGCGAGGCGCTCCTCCACCACAGTAATCCGCGCGTCCAAGCGCTCCGTCGTGATGAGGTTGAGGCCGGCGAGGGCGATCGCGGCGGTGATGATCGCTATCAGTTCAGACGACATCGGCACTTCCCCTGTGCTCTTCGCTTCGTGGCGAGTGCAGTGTAGCCCAGAAGGGCCGCCCGAGGTCGGCGGAGATCCGGGGCCGCGCCCAAGGCAAGGGTGCAGCTCCCGGCGGCCGCCCAGTCCCGACTCAGGACCTGGGTGGAAGCCGATCGGCCAGCTCGAGCCCTTCCAGCAGGCCGCTCAGGCGCGCGGTCTCCTTCTGGACCTCGGCGAGGCGCTCCTCCACGATGTCGACCCTCGCACCCAAGCGGTCCTCCACCTCGGTAATCCGCGCGTCCAGACGCTCCTCCACCTCGGTGATCCGCGCGTCCAGACGTTCCTCCACCCCGGTGATCCG
The DNA here is from genome assembly GCA_964347195.1 of uncultured Ectothiorhodospiraceae bacterium. Taxonomy (GTDB): domain Bacteria; phylum Pseudomonadota; class Gammaproteobacteria; order HK1; family HK1; genus JAJEAD01. The sequence continues at coordinate 16,827 of CAYFYD010000022.1, read as the reverse complement.
CCCACCCAAGCGCTCCGTCGTGATGAGGTTGAGGCCGGCGAGGGCGATCGCGGCGGTGATGATCGCTATCAGTTCAGACGACATCGGCACTTCCCCTGTGCTCTTCCCGCTTCGTGGCGAGGGTAGTGTAACGCAGAAGAGCCGCTCGCGGTCGGTGGAGATCCGGGGCCGCGCCCAAGGCAAGGGTGCGGCTCCCGGCGGCCGACCGGCCCCGGCTCAGGAGTTCGGCGGGAGTCGCTCGGCCAGCTCGAGCCCTTCCAGCAGGCCGCTCAGGCGCGCGGTCTCCTCCCGGACCTCGGCGAGGCGCTCCTCCACGATGTCGACCCTCGCACCCAAGCGGTCGACTCTCGCACCCAAGCGCTCCTCCACCTCGGTAATCCGCGCGTCCAGACGCTCCTCCACCCCGGTGATCCGCCCACCCAGGCGCTCCGTGGTGATGAGGTTGAGGCCGGCAAGGGCGATCGCGGCGGTGATGATCGCTATCAGTTCAGACGACATCGGCACTTCCCCTGTGCTCTTCCTGGCTCGCGACGAGGGTAGTGTAGCGCGGAAGGGCCGCTCGCGGCCCGCAGCGGTCCAGGACTCGTCCCGAAGTCCGCCGTCGCTTCCGAGCGCCCGCCTCCGGATCGCCCCGCGGACTCGGCGGGACGCGAACGGAAGCCCCGCGCTTCAGAGCCGGTCGAGCGCCTGGCGGAGGTCCGCGATCAGGTCTTCGGGATCCTCGAGGCCGACGGAAAGGCGCACCAGCCCATCCGTGATCCCCACCCGCTGGCGATCCGCCGGAGCCATGTCGGCATGGGTCATCGTCACCGAGTGGGTGACGAGGGACTCCACCGAGCCGAGGTTCTCCGCCAGGCTCCAGAGCTCGAGCGTGTTCATGAGCCGCCGCCCGGAATCCACCCCGCCCCGCACCTCGAACCACAGCATCGCCCCGTGACCGCTCGCCTGGCGGTCCGCCAGCTCGCGCTGGGGGAAGGAGTCGAGGCCGGGGTAGCACACGGACTCGACCATGGGATGGGTCTCGAGGAAGCACGCCACTTCGAGCGCGTTGGCGGACTGGGCGTCGAGACGGGTGCTCAGCGTCTTGCACCCCTGCAAGGTGAAGAAGGCGACCATCGGCGACATGTTCGAGCCGAGGCAGTTGCGCACGAACTGAATCGCCTCGTGGTGCTCCCGGCTCGCGGAGACCACGGCACCGCCGACGGTCTGGTTGTGCCCGTCCAGATACTTGGTGGTGCTGTGCACCGAGAGGTCCGCCCCGAGCTCCAGGGGGCGCTGACAGGCGGGGGTGAGAAACGTGTTGTCGACCGCGTGCAGGATGCCGCGCGCGCGCGCGATCTCGGAGACGGCGGCGATGTCGGTGAGCTTTAGGGTGGGATTCGCGGGCGTCTCGGTGAAGAGCAGCCGGGTGTCGTCCCGCAGCGCGGCGCGCACCGTATCCGGACGGGAAGTGTCGACGAAGCTGAACTCCACGCCGAAGCGGTTCAGCACCCGGGTGGCGAGGCGGTGCGTGCCGCCGTAGACGACATCCGAGACCACCGCGTGCTCCCCGGCGTTCAGGAGCGCCATCATCACCGCGGTGGTGGCCGCCATGCCGGTGCCGAAGCAGGCGCAGCCGGCGCCCCCCTCCAGGGAGCGGATGCGCTCCTCCAGCGCGACCACGGTGGGGTTGCCGGAGCGCGAGTAGGAGTAACCCCTGGACATGTAGCGCTCCACCGACTCCTGCACATAGGTGGTCGACTGGTAGATCGGGGTCAGGATCGCGCCGGTCACGGGGTCGGGAGAGACCCCGGCGTGCACTTCCCGCGTGTTGAACTTCATGGGGGCGATCACCTTCCAGGGGCCGATTCCGGGGGGGAGGCGGATGGTACCATCCGCCGCGGCACCGGCGCGCATCCGTGCCCCGTAGTCCATGGCCGTCACTGGCGGCGACAGGGTCATCCCACCTCCGACCAACGGCGGCGAAAGCGTGAGGTGCGAGGCGGCACCCCCTTCCCGGGATGCCGATTCCGGGGACGCGGATGGTAGCATCCGCCGCGGCGAGGGTGCGGGCCGGGACGGGGTCGGTGATGGGAAGAAAGAAAGTGCTGCTCCAGTTGCCGGACCGGGCCAAGTGCGACGATCCCGTGCGGGGCGGCGTGCCCGAACGCGAGGCGCTCGACCCGATCGCGGAGGTCGTCGAGTTCGAGTCGGTCGACGCGGGCGCATTCCTCGAGGAGGCCCGGGACGCGGACGGCATCGTCGTGAGCTGGGGCATCGATGTCGGCCGCGAGATGATCGAGCGCCTGGAGCGCTGCACCGTGATCGGCGTATCGAGCGTCGGGGTGGACATGGTGGACGTGGAGGCCGCGACCGCACACGGCATCGTGGTCACCAACGTGCCCGACATCTTCATCGAGGAGGTGGCCGACCACACCATGATGCTGCTGCTCGGCAGCGCCCGCCGCCTGAACGAGATGCAGGCGATGGCCCGGAACGGCTGGTCCGAGGCGTGGACCTCGCTCAGCCGGGTCCACCGTCTGTGGGGACAGACTCTCGGCCTGGTCTCCTTCGGAAACGTGGCGCGCGCGGTGGCGCGGCGCGCCCGGGTCTTCGGGATGCACGTGATCGCCTGCGACCCCTACACGAGCGAGCTCAAGATGACGGCGGAAGGCGTCGAACCGGTGCCTCTCGCGACCCTGCTCGAGCGATCCGACTACGTCTCCATGCACCCGCCTTTCAACGAGGAGACGGAGCGCATGATGGGGGCGGTGGAGTTCCGGGCGATGAAGCGCACGGCCGTCCTCGTCAACTGCGGGCGGGGACGCACCGTGGACGAGCCCGCGCTCATCGCCGCGCTCGAAGCGGGCGAGATCGCCGCCGCCGGCCTCGACGTGCTCGAACACGAGCCGCCGGAGCCCGGGAACCCCCTGCTCGAGATGGAGAACGTCATCGTCACCCCGCACGTCGCCTCGGCCACCTCGCGCATGCGGCCCGAATCGCGCCGGCGCGCGGGACGCGAGGTGGCACTGGTCCTGCGGGGCCGCTGGCCGATGAGCTGCGTGAACCCTGCCGTGCTGCCCCGTGTCACGCTCGAACGCTGGCAACCCTACCCGATGGAGCGCGGGCCCAACCGCTGACGCACCCGCCAAGGAGAACCCCGATGCCGTTCAGCCCCGAGAGCTTCGTAGCCGACCTGCGCGCCGCGGCGGCGGATGCCCGTCCCGTGCGCGCCGTCAACGCGGTGATGAAGGAGGCGGTGGCCGACCCCGCCGCGGTCGCCGCCCGGGTGCCGGACTACGAAGGAGAGCAGCTCTGCCTCTTCGAGAACGACGAGCTCTCGGTCTACTGTGTGAGGTTCTTCGCCGGGCAGCTCGTGCCCCCGCACAACCACAAGATGCCGGCCTTCATCGGCGTCTACGAAGGCACCGAGGTGAACCGGCTCTTCCGTCACGACGCCTCCGGCCTCACCCTCGTGGCCGAGAAGCACGTCGGGCCGGGCGAGACCCTCTCCATCGGCAGCGAGGGCATCCACGGCGTTTACGCCCGCGGGGGCGAAGACAGCCTCGCCCTGCACGCCTATCTGGGCGCGCTGGAGCGCGTGCGCCGTTCTCTCTTCGATCCCGAGAGCGGGCGGGAGATCCCGTTCACCGACGAGAGCTACCAAGCCCTGCTCCGACGCATCGACTGACCCGGGCGTGCGCATCCATGCTCCGCCGACGAGTCTTGCGTCTCGGCCAGTCAATGGATTCCCGCGCCTCTCCGTCATTCCCGCGTACGCGGGAATCCAGGTTCGAACATCGAGATCGTGAGGGCGACCGCGCCGTCATTCCCGCGCAAGCTTGCCCTCGACCCCGCTCGGGGGCGGGAATCCGTGTGCGCCGGCCGAACACGGATGCGTAGCGGCGGGGCGGGGGTCCGGGCGGAGCGCATCCCGCCCTTCGCGTGACGCAAGCGGTTGAGGGGAGTGCTGCACCTCCATCACTCGAACCGGCTGGAGACGCTCGCGGGGGTCCTCTCGGAGCGGATGCGCGCCGTTCCCGGCGACCCGCTCGAAGCGGAGCGGATCGTGGTGGCGCACCGCAGCATGGCGCGGTGGCTGACCCTGGAGCTCGCCAGTGCGCAGGGCATCGCCGCGAACCTCCGCTTCGAGCTCCCCGCGGACTTCGCGTGGTCGATCATGCGCGCTGCGGTCCCCGGCATCGGCGGCGAACGGGCCTACAACCCGGCGCGTCTGCGCTGGCGCATCTACGACGCCCTGCCGGGCTTCGCGGAAGAGGAAGGGGAGCCCTCGGTGGCGCCGGTACGCGGCTACCTCGCGGGCGGAGGCGCACGGGAGCGTTTCGGGCTCGCGGACCGTCTCGCAGGGGTCTTCGACCGCTGTCTGCTCTACCGGCCGGACTGGATCCGCACGTGGGCGCGGAGCCCTCCGCCCCATTGGCAGGCCCGCCTGTGGCAGCGTCTGGTGGAGGCCGAACGCGAACGCGCCCCGGAGCGGCCGGCCGGCCACTGGGTCGCCTCGATCGATGCCTTTCGCGCCGCCCTCGCCGAGGGTGGGCCGGAAGGGTGGCCGCGGCGCGCGAGCTTTTTCGCGGTGCCCTCCCTCTCACCCTCCTACCTCGAAGTGCTGCACGCGGCGAGTGAATGGCTGGACCTCGACCTGTTCCTCCTCGACCCGTGCCGCGATTACTGGGGGGACATCCGTTCGCCGCGCGAGAGCCGACTCGCGGCGCAGGGCGCGGACCCGGGTGAGCGTTACTACCGCGAGGGCAACGAGCTCCTCGCGGCCTGGGGCCGCGCGGGGCGCGACATGATCGACGCGTTCATCGAAACGGAGACGGCGGGGGCGCAGTCCGTCGAGCACTTCGTGCCGCCGGAGGGACTGAGCCGGCTCGCCGAGGTGCAGCGGGACATCCTCGATCTCCGCCTCGCGGGCGAGGGGACGGAAGCGGAGACGGCGCACGAGAGCGGAGAAGTGCGGCGGGAGCCCGCGCCCGGCGCATGCTCCCGGGAGATCCCGGCGGCCGGGGAGCCGGAAGAGAGGGCCGACACCGACGACTCCCTCCGGATCCACGTCTGCCACTCCGCGATTCGCGAGGCGGAGGTGCTGCACGACCGCCTCCTCGGCTTCTTCGACAGGCACCCGGACGTGGAGCCCGCGGATGTGCTCGTGCTCGTGCCGGACCTCGGCCGCTACGGCCCCGCCATCGAGGCGGTCTTCGGAGCGGCGCAGCGCATCCCCGTCAACGTCGCGCGGGTACGCGCATCGGACTCCCAGGCGGTCGGCGCTCTCATCGATCTGCTCGCGCTACCCGGATCGCGCTACCCGGCCGAGGCGGTGCTCGCTCCCCTCCGGGCCGCGGCGGTCCGGGCGCGCTTCGGCCTGGAGGAAGCGGATCTGCCCCTCATCCGCGCCTGGCTGCGGGAAGCCGGGGTCCGCTGGGGGGTGGATCCCGCGCATCGCGGGACGGAGCACCTGCCCGAGACCGGGGACCACACCTGGCGGCAGGGACTGCGCCGGCTCCTCCTCGGCTACGCGGCCGCGCCCGGAGACGACCTGGTGGCGGGCGCGGTGCCGTGTCCGCCGGCGGGGGCGGCCGGGTTCGAGGCCGGCCCGGCGGAGCACGAGGTCCTCGGCCGCTTCCTCAGCTACTGCGAGGCCGCGTTCGAGCTCCGGTCGCTCAGCGCCGGGGAGTGGAGCGCCGCCGCGTGGACGGCGAGACTGCGAGAGCTCGTCGCCCGTTTCTTCGCCACGGAAGCGCCGGGATCGGGTGTGGCGTTCTCGTCCGTCGCGGACGACACGGGGACACTGCGCGATCTCGTCCGCGGCTTCGGCGAGGAGGCGGGACACAGCGGGGCGTGTCTGCCCTTCGACGTCGTCCGGGACGCCTTGCGCGAGCGCGCAGAGGAGGTCTCGGCCGATCCGGCGCGGCTCGCGGACGGGGTGACGGTGGCGCGTCTCGCACCGGGCTCGATCTTCCCCGCCCAGCTCGTATGGGTCGCCGGGCTGAACGAGGGCGAGTTCCCGCGCTCGCCCTCCGCGCTCTCCTTCGACCTCGTCGCGGCCGGACCCGCGCGGCGGGGAGACCGCGATCCCCGCCACGAGGACCGCCTCGCCTTTCTCGAAGCCCTGCTCGCGGCGCGCCGCTCCTTCGTCGTGAGCTACACCGGCCGCAGCCTGCGAGACGATGCGGCGCTCCCCCCCTCCGTGGTGGTGGACGAGCTGCGAGACTACCTGGCCCAGCGCTTTCGGGGAGGGAAGTTCGAGGTCCGCCATCCTCTCCAACCCTTCAGTCCGCGCTACTTCCCGGCCTCGGGTGAAGAGGGACCAGGGAGTGACGTCGGACTCTTCAGCTACTCGGCAGGCATGCGCCGGGTGGCCGAAGCCATGCTCGCAGTGAGCGCGACGGACCCGGCCCCCGCCCGCTTCGATACCGACCTGCCCGATCCCGGTCCGCCGCGCCGGAGGGCGGCCCTCTCCGAGCTCATCGCTTTCTTCGCCCACCCCACCCGCTACTTCCTCCGCGAGCGGCTGGGCCTGCGCCTCGATGGCGAAGAAGCGCCCCTCGACGAGAACGAGCCTTTCGAGCTCGACGGACTGGACCGGTATCTGCTTCGCGCCCGGGTCTGGGAGCGCATGCGGGCCGGCACGGAGGCGAGACGTAGCGAGGAGATCCTGCGCGGGAGCGGGAGCCTCCCCCAGCGCGGTCTCGGCCTCGTGGAGCACGAACGCACGTGGGAGGAGATGCAGGGGCTGCACTCGGCACTCGATCACCATCGCGCCGCTCTCGACGCCCCGCCGGTGCCGATCGATCTCGAGGTCGCCGGATTCCGGGTGGAAGGGGAGATCGAGCAGGTCGGGCCGGCGGGACTGCTGTGGTGGCGAATCGGGGGGTTGCGCCCGCAGGACCGCATCGGGATCCGGCTCCGACAGCTCGCGCTGGCCGCGGCGGGGCACGACCCGGTGCCGGCGACCGCGCTCTCCTTCGACCGGAAGTCGTGGAAGACCACCGAGCTCCCGGCCCCGGGACGGGCGGAGGAGGAGCTCGAGCGCTGGATCGAGGCGTGGTCGCGGGGGCTCGCGGCGCCCCTTCCCTTCTATCCCGCGACCTCGTGGGCCTACGCCGAGTGCATCGCGAAGAGCGTAGGGCAGGCCGTCGCGGGGGGTCCGTCGCAGCGCAGGTCGCCGGAAGGAAAGGAGGCGATGGAGGAGATCGAGCACTGGATCGAGGCGCGGTGGCGGGAACGCGGCGCACCCGATGTGTCCTCACCCGCGACTTCCCGAGCCTGCGAAGGCCCCATTGCTACCGCGATCGACGAAGCCGCGGGACATGCCCGCGGGAGAGCCGAAGCGGCTTGGTCCGGAGGGTGGTACTCCCGGGGCGAGTCGCTCGATCCCTACCTCGCGCTCGCCTGCGAGGACCGCGACCCGGTCACGGACGCGTTCCGGGAGCTGGCGATCGGGCTTCTCGTACCCTGGGCCGCGGGCTGAGAAGGGGCGTGCGATGACGCAAGGCGCGGCCCCGGGCACTCCGCTCGAGCTCCCCCTCGATCGTTCGGGGACGGTGCTCGTCGAGGCGAGCGCGGGGACCGGCAAGACCCACGCCCTCACGACCCTCATCGCCCGTCTCGTGGTGGAGGAAGGGCGGGAGATCGACGAGATTCTGGTCGTGACCTTCACCCGCGCCGCCACCGCGGAGCTCCGGGACCGGATCCGCCGGACCCTGAAGGCGGCCCGCTGCGCGGTGGAAGAAGGCGATGCCGTGAGCGACGTCTTTCGAGGAAGCGCTGGATGCGCTGGCAATGCCGGTCGCTGCGCGGTGAAAAAGAGCGCCGTGAGCGACGACCCCCAGGCGCAGGAGCTGTACGCGCGCTGGGCGGGGCCGGCCGGTGTCGACCTCGCCCAGGCGGCGCGGCGCCTCCGCGCCGCGATCCATGACATCGACCGAGCGAGCGTGTGCACCATCCACGCTTTCTGCCAGCGGGTGCTGGGCGACCTCGCGTTCGAGGGCGCTTTCCCCTTCGGCTTCGAGGTGAGCGGCGACGACTCGGAGGTGACGGCGGGCGCGGTGCGCGACTTCTGGCGCCGGCGGCTCTACGACGCGTCGCCCGTCCTGGTGGGCCATGCGGTGGACGAGGGGTTCCTTCCGGACGCGCTCGCGGAGTGGGCGGCGGGGGGGCGGACGAAGCCCGGTCTCCACATCGTGGGCGGAGAGGCCCCGGCAACGCCGCCGGGGGCGCGGGAAGCCGAGTGGAGAGCCGCCTTCGAGACCGTGCGTGCGCGGTGGGAGACGCACGGAGCAGCGTTCCGGACCGAGATGCGCGAGGGCGGCTGGCTGAACCGGAGCAAGTATCACCGGGCAAAGGTCGAGGAGCGCCTGGCCCTCGTGGAAAGGGCCCTCGCAGCGCCCGAGCCTCGACTGTGGGAGGCGGGCGTCGCGGGCTGGTTCGGGACGGAGATGCTCACCCTGGCCTGCAAGAAGCGCGCCGCTCTTCCCGAAAACCGGCTCTTCGATGCCTTCGACGCCCTGGAGGAGGCGTCCGGGCGGCTCCGGGAGGCATTTGACGCCTGGCTTCGGTGGGCGCGGGCAGAGATGCTCGCCGAGGTCCGCGGGGCGGCCCGGCGCCGCGCCCGCGAAGACCGTCGCCTGCGCTACGACGACCTGTTGATCGAGGTCGAGGCCGCGCTCGGCCGCGAGGGCGGGGTCCGGCTCGCGAGGAGCCTCCGCCGCGCCCACCCTTGCGCCCTCATCGACGAGTACCAGGACACCGATCAGGTCCAGGCGCGCATCTTCGCCCGCGTCTACGGGGAAACGGGAGTATCAGCGGGCAGCGATGCGGGCGGCGCCGTCTCCCTGTTCGTCGTCGGGGACCCGAAGCAGTCCATCTACCGCTTCCGCGGAGCGGACATCTTCGCCTATCTCGACACCCGGCGTCTGGCGAGAGAGGTGCTGCCCCTCGATCGCAACTGGCGCTCGGTGCCGGGGCTCGTCGAGGCGGTGAACGCAGTGTTCGCCGCACCGCTCCCCTTCGCGATGCCCGAGATCGCGTACCGCGCGGTGGACGCGGCCCCGGACGGCGAGGGGCCGTTGCGGATCGCGGGGGAAGAGGAGAGCCGGCCCTTCGCGCTCCGGCTTCTCCCCGCGGGACCGGACGGCAAGCCCTGGAACAAGGGCGACGCCTATCCGGTGGCGGCGGAGGCGGCGGCGAAGGAGGTCGCCCGCCTCCTCGGCCCGGGTGCCGCGGGCACGACGGGAACGGAAACGGCGCGGCACGGGGCGGCGCTCGACGGCGAGCCGCTGCGGGGATCGCACATCGCGGTGCTGGTGCCCACCCGGAGCCAGGGGCAGCTCGTCGCACGGGCGTTGCGCGAGTGCGGGGTGCGCGCGGCCGAGGTCGGCGACAACAGCGTGTTCGACACCCGCGAGGCCGAGCACCTGGAGCGCCTCCTGCGCTGTCTCGCCGAGCCCGTCCCGGAGAGGGAGCTGCGCGGTGCGCTCGCCGGCGATCTCTTCGCCCTCGACACCCCCGCCCTGCACGCCATGGACGAGGACGACGAAGTGTGGAGCGGGTGGAGAGAGCGACTCCGCGCCTGGCGAAACGACTGGGAGACCCGGGGCGTCGGCGCGTTCCTGCTGCGCCTGCTCGAGCACGAGGGCGGGGCGGGGCGACTCCTCCGCCACCGCGACGGGACGCGCCGCCTCACCAACTACCGCCACCTCGCCGAGCTCCTCCTCGACGCGGAGACCGGAGAACGGCTCAGCCCTTCCGGACTCGCCGCGTGGCTCGGCCGGCGACGCCAGGCGGGGGAGCGCGGGCGGGACGAGAGCGCCCTCCTGCGCCTCGACAGCGACGAACAGCTCGTCCGGATCCTCACGGTGCACGGCGCGAAGGGGCTCGAGTTCCCCGTGGTGTTCTGCCCCTTCGCGTGGCATGCCCCGGACCCCAAGGGCGGGGCGGCGGCTCCCGACGTGGTCTACCACGAGCGCGCGGGCGGCGGCTACCGGGAGGTCCTCGACCTCATGCCGGACGAGGCGGCGCGCCGCGCCGCGGTGTTGGAGGAGTTCTCCGAATCGATACGGCTGCTCTATGTGGCGCTCACCCGCGCCAAGTACCGCTGCGTGGTGACGTGGGGACACGTGAAGGGCGCGGCGCGCTCTCCGCTCGCGTGGCTCCTCCATCGCGACCCGGTACGGAGGGCCGTGGCGGACGGCGAGCCCGGTCCCGCCGCCGCCACGCGCGAGGGGGTCGTCGATGCCCTCGATGCCCTCGATGCCCTCGCCGGGCGCTTCAATGACCTCGATTGGCACCAGTGGCGGAAAGAGGTGGAGGAGCTCGCCGCGCGCTGCCCCGAGGGAGTCTCGGTGGACGTGCTCGACCCGGACGAGCCCCCCCCTCCGCGGCCGGCGGAGCCCCGGCCCCCGGCGCTCGCGGCCCGGGACCCGGTCCGGGCGCTGCGCCGCGTCCGGCAGATGACCAGCTTCTCGGCCCTGTCGGCCGAGAGCGCACGCGCGGCGGGCGTCGCCGCGCACGCCCTGGTCGAAGGCCCGGACCACGACGCGCGCGACGCGCCTCCGCCCCGCCGCGGCGGGGACGAGGACGGGGAAGGCGCCCTCGGAGACGAGGACCCGCGCAGCGCGTTCACCTTCCCCCGGGGCGCGACGGCGGGGTCCTGCCTGCACCGCATCTTCGAGCGGCTCGACCAGGCGGCCCCGGGCGACCCCGTCCCCGATCTCGACGCCGTCTGCCGGGACGCGCTCCTGGAGCTCGGCTTCGAGGTCGAGTGGCGACCGGTCGTGCGCAGCATGGTCGAACGCACCCGCGCGCTGCGCCTCCACGCGCCGGAAGGGAGAGGAAGGGGAGGACCTGCCCCCAGGGTGCGGGGCGCCGGCGATCTGGTCCCGGAGCGCGCCGGGGATCTCGCGCCTGCCCCCGGGATGCGGGGCGCCGCCCCGGAAGGCACATGGATTCCCTCCCCCGATCGGGGTCGAGGGCAGGCTTCCGCGGGAAGGACACTCGTCCCCGGGATGCGGTCCGCCGCCCCCCGCGAGACGCCGGGCGCCGACCGGGCCGGCGAACACGGCACTGACGAAACGGCGAGCAGCGAGCAGGGGCGAGTCGAGCGGTCTTCCGGCGCGGGGACCCACGACGCGAGGGACGACTCTCCCGCCACCCGCGCGACCGGCGAGACGGGTGCGGCCGAGAGCGGGACGGGTGATCCCCCCCCTCGGTCCGCGGGCACGGCCGGGACCGGGAAGGGTGATCCCCCCCCCGGGTCCGAATACTCGGACGAGGCAGAGGGGTTCCGCCTCGCCGACCCGGTGCGGCGGATCGCGGAGATGGAGTTCCACTTCCCGGTATCGGACCTCACGCGCCACCGCCTCGCCGCGTGCCTGACGGAACACGGCTACCCGGACCCCTTCGGGGACGGCGCGGGGAGCGTCGAAGCCGGCGACCCGCCGCCGATCGAGGGCTTTCTCCGGGGCTTCATCGACCTGACGGTGGAGCACGAGGGGCGCTGGTACCTCCTCGACTACAAGTCGAACTGGCTCGGCCCGGCGGCCGCGGACTACGCGCCCGCCGCCCTCACGCGAGCGACGCACGCGAACGGCTACCCCCTCCAGTACCTCATCTATCTGGTGGCGCTGCACCGCCACCTCCGCGCCCGCCTCGCCGGATACGACTACGAGCGCCACATCGGCGGGGTGTTCTATCTCTACCTGCGCGGCATCGACCCGGCGGCGGGCATGCGCCGGGGGGTGTACTTCGACCGGCCCCCGCGGGCCTGCATCGAAGCCCTCGACGCCTGCTTCCGGGGAGGCGGCGCGAGGTGACGGGAGGCATTCCCCGTAGCGGTGTTCCCGAAGCGGAACGCGCCGGGTCGTCCGGACCCCGGCCGCAGGGGAGCGCGCGGGACGCCCCCGCGCAGGGCGCGGCGAGGTCCCTGTTGAAGGACCTGCATGCCCGCGGACACCTCGCCGACATCGACCGGCACTTCGGGGACTTCGCGGCCGGGATCGACGGCGGCGGCGGGAGCGAGGTGCCCCTGGCCGCGGCGCTCGCGAGCGCACGGGCCCGGGAGGGACACACCTGCCTCGCGCTGGAAGCGGTGGCGGGCCGGCCCTGGCCGGACCCGCAGGGAGTGCCGCTCCCCGCCCTCGAACCCTGGATCGAGGCCCTCGCGGCGAGCCCGACGGTGAGCGCGGCCGGAGCGGGCGAGCGGCGCCCGCTGGTGCTCGACGGGCAGGGCCGGCTCTATCTGGAACGCCTGTGGACGGCGGAGCGAGACGTCGCGTCCCGGATCCGGGACCTCGCGCGCCCGGTGGCGGCGGAGCGTGCGCCTCCGGCGGCCCGCCTCGAGGCGGCGCTCGATCGGCTCTTTCCCCCCTCCGCTCCGAGCGCACGGCCCCGGGACGCGGCCCGCGCCGCCGCCCGCCATCGCCTGTGCATGGTGACCGGGGGGCCGGGTACCGGCAAGACCACGACCGTGGCGGGGATCGTGGCCCTCCTCGTCGCGCTCGGGCTCGCCGCGCCCGGACGCATCGCCCTCGCCGCCCCGACCGGCAAGGCGGCGGCACGCCTCCAGGAGGCGGTGCGCGAGCGCTGTCACGCCCTTGCGCCGGGGGTGCCCGCCCTCGCGGACTTCGCGGCGGAGGCGAGCACCGTGCACCGCCTGCTGCTGGGGGCAGGAAGAACGGGGGGCCGGCTCGGCGTGGACGCCCTGATCGTGGACGAAGGGTCGATGGTGGACCTCTCCCTCATGGGACGGATCCTCCTCGCCCTCCCCGACAGCGCGCGCCTCATCCTCCTCGGCGACGCGTCGCAGCTCGCGTCGGTGCAGCCGGGCGCGGTGTTCGCGGACCTGTGCGGAGCGGACGAAGACCCGACTTCTCCCCTGCGCGGCTGCATCGTGCGCCTCGACCACAACTGGCGCTTCGACGAAGCGGGCGGGGTGGGACGCCTCGCCGCGGGTATCGCGCGCGGCGAGGCCGGCGCGGTGCTCGCGGCCCTCGACGACCCGGCAGATGTCGATACCGAGCTGCGCCCCCTTTCCGACGCTGCCGGGTTCGCACGCATCGCCGCCGTCTTCGCAGAGGAGCACGCGGCACCGCTCGTCCGCGCGATTCGGGAAGGGAGCGGCGGCGGTAGCGGGGCGGCCGCCGAGGCCGGTCCCTTCCAGCGCTTCCAGGTGCTGTGCGCGCACCGCTCCGGCCCCGTCGGCTCGGAGCGCTTCAACGCGCTCGTGGAGCGGCGTCTGCACGCGCGGGGACTGGCGGCGGCGGAGGACGACTTCTACCTCGGCCGTCCCCTCATCGTCACGCGCAACGACCCCCGGACCGGACTCTCCAACGGCGACACCGGCGTCGTGGTCCTCGACGCGCAGGGGCGGCGGCGGGTCCGCTTTCCCGGGCTGCGCGACGAACAGGGGCGGCCGCGCCTCGTGGCGCCGGCCCGCCTCCCGGCTCACGAGAGCTGTTTCGCGCTCACCGTGCACCGGGCGCAGGGCTCGGAGTACGACGCAGTCGCCGTCGTGCCCGGTCCGGCCACTTCGCGGGTCGCCACCCGCGAGCTCCTCTACACCGCGGTGACCCGCGCCCGCCGGCGGGTGACCGTCCACGGCACCCCGGAGAGCGTCGCGGCCGCGGTGGGGCGCCGGACGGAGCGCGCTTCCGGCCTCCGCGACGCGCTCGGGAAGGACGCGGTCGAACGAAGCGCGCGCGTACACGAGCGAGGCGGATCCCGCACCTGAAGAGCGCGCGCCGGCACCCCACGGATGAGCGGTATGTCCGGGGTACGAATGAGCACGCCCGGGAGCTTCGCAATGCGGGTGCCGATCTCATCGGCCGTGGCCGGGCGATACCCGCGCCAGGGCAGATCACTTCGTGGGCGTCCTCGATCGCCGCCGGACAGCATTGCGCCTTGATGCAGGGTCTCTTTCTTCGCTGGGCGACGACTTCGCCCGAGACGCTTGGCGATCGACGTAACTCCTCGAGCTATCTGGATACGGGCAAGAGAACCAATCAGCCCTGATACCCGCGCGCGCCGGCCTTGATTTCGGGGACATCGCTCGTGACAGTAGTGGCCGGACCTGCGGGAGAGGATCAGCCGATGACCGCGATCTCGACTGACGAGTCGTACACCATCGCGCCGCCGGGCGCCGGCGACGGGCGCATGCCGCCCACCCACGACCTGAGCGAAGACCGGCCGCTCCCCGGTGCCGCGGTGCGGCAGTTCGAGGCGGACGGCGTCGTGTGTCTGCGCAACGTCATCGAGGCCCCGACCATCGACGCGCTGCGCGAGGAGGCCGACCACGCGGTCACGCACCCGAGCCCCGAGGCGCGCTTCGTCACGACCCCCGACAACCCGGGGATCTTCTACTACGAGTTCGACCTCTGGACCCGCTACCCGGTGCTCGAGCGCGTGCTCTTCGGGCCCCGGATCGCCGGCGTGGCGATGGCGCTGATGCGCTCGAACGCCGTCTCGCTGCACTATACCAACACCTTCGTCAAGGACGGCGGGGCCATCGACAAGCCGACCCCCTGGCACGAGGACGCCTCGTATCACCGCATCATGGGCAGGAACGCCATCGCGCTGTTCCTCGCCTACGACCGGATGCCGGCGGAGACCACCCTCAAGTTCAAGCAGGCGTCGCACCTCAAGCCGGACCCGATCTACATGGGCTCGACCTTCGTCAAGGGCGTGGAGTACGACGGCTGGATGGAGGACCACATCCCGATGCCGAGCCAGGCCGAGCTCGACCGGCGCTTCCGCACCGTCTACTGGGCGGTCGAGCCCGGCGACGTGCTCGCGTTCACCCAGCGCACCCTCCACGCGGGGCCGGCCAACACCCTGCCGGCGAGGCGCCACGCCACCTCGTTCAACGTCATCGGTGACGGCGCGCGCTACGATGCCCGCCCGGGTCCGGTCGACTCGCCGGGGGGCCTCGACCCCGGCCTGCCCCACGGGTCCATCCCGCGCGGCCCGCGCTTCCCCGCCCTGCGGGGGCAGCTCGGCTAGCGGACCGGCCTTCGGCGCGGCGGAGGGCCGCTTCATGAGGCCCCCCGCCCCCCGGACGGCCCCCACGCTCCCCCCAGGGCCGGCGGACCCTCCCCGCATCTCCCGGTGCCGGACAACAACCGCCTGATTACATACGACGCTCGGCTTTCGAGCGCCGGGCCGCGCCTGCCCGAGTGCAGTCGGGACACTGCGACCCCTCCGGCGGGCGGGCGGGTCGTTCGCTTCGCTATTGACGCGCTACCGGTGCCGGCTACAGTGGGACATCCCATCACGAGTCCATGGGGGAGTCCGCGTGTCCGGCCACTATCTGACCCGCTCACCCGTGACCGGAGAGGTGTACGCCCCCATGCGTGCCCCCCGGTTCACCGAGATACCCACCTTCATGCGTGCACCGCTGGCCGAGAGCCTCGACGGGCTCGACATCGCGCTGGTGGGCGTGCCCTTCGACGGCGGCGTCACCAACCGCACGGGGGCACGCCACGGACCGCGCGAGATCCGCAACATGTCGAGCCTGATGCGCCCCGTCCACCATGTGACCCGGGTCGATCCCTACGCACTCTGCACCGTGGCCGACGCCGGCGACGTGCACTTCAGCTCCCTCTTCGAGGCGGCCAGGGCGATCGGCGACATCGAGCGCTTCTTCGGCAAGCTTCACGAGGCCGGCGTGGCGCCTCTCAGCGCGGGCGGCGACCATGCGATCACCTACCCCATCTTCCGCGCCATCGCGCGGGATCGACCGGTGGGCATGGTGCACATCGACGCCCACACCGACACCTGGGACGAGACCTTCGGGGCCAGGTTCCATCACGGCTCGCCGTTTCGTCTGGCCACGGAGGAAGGACTCCTCGATCCGAAGCGCACCATCCAGATCGGGATACGCGGCGCACAGTTCACCACCGAGCCCTGGGACTATTCCCTGGAGAAGGGCATGCGCGTGGTGTTCATGGAGGAGTTCGCGCGGGCGGGCGTGGACGCGATCGTCGAGGAAGCGCGCACCGTGGTGGGCGGCGGGCCCACCTACATCTCCTTCGATGTGGACGGCCTCGATCCGGTGTACGCGCCGGGCACCGGCACTCCGGAGATCGGCGGCCTCACCACCCGGGAGGCACAGACGCTGCTCAGGGGCCTGCGCGGACTCGACATCGTCGGCGGGGACGTGGTGGAGGTGGCGCCACCCTTCGATCCGAGCGGCAACACGGCGCTGGTGGCAGCCACCATGATGTACGAGATCCTGTGCCTCATGGCCGAAGCGGTGGTAGACCGCAAGTCCTCGTGACCGGTGGCGAACGATGTCCCGTTGCAGGGACATGAGGAAGAGAACGGTTCTTTCACGGCTACTGCGCTTGCTACTGTTGTCTGCCTCTGTACATCTTCTGTGGCGAACACCCGTTGTGTGTGCGGCTACCTGCAAGCGCCCGGTCGATCTGGTCCGGCGTACGGACGAGACTCCCCAGCGTGACTACGCAGCCCGCCGCCCCACGTCGATCGACAGCGTGCCCGGATCGACGTCGTTGAAAGCGCCGTCTTGACCCGCACCGCCGTCTGCACGTTGGCGACCGCGACGCGGGAGCAAGCGCCGCAGTCCGCCGAGCCGGCCGCGGCGAGACGAACAACAGCACAGCGATGCAGTTGTCAGGCAGCGGAAACGCCAGTGCGGGATCGCTGCACGTGCGGGTTGGCAATCGAACGAGAAAGCGTCTGCCGAGGACACGCGCGTATGGTACGTCGCGCGCTCTGTACCACTCCGTTCAGGCGGCCGCCAATCCCTGTATGAGCCCGGCAGGACCATTCAGAAGTCGAGTTGCGGGGTTCGAAGTACTGGAATCAGGC
>CAYFYD010000021.1:0-18240 GCA_964347195.1 uncultured Ectothiorhodospiraceae bacterium | reverse complement strand
GAGAAAGGGAGGTAAGGAGGGAGGGGGCGCGGGAGTGGCGGGAGGGGGCGCGGGAGTGGCGGGAGGGGGCGCGGGAGTGGCGGGTTCGAATGCCCTGGCGAGCGCCCAACATCGACTTCTGAATGTTTGTGACTACCGCCCGCCGCCCCCGTACCGGCGGGCTCGGAAAGCGTAGAATCCGGAGGCAACGACGATGAGTGCCGATGCAGGCCCGAACGCGAGCCCGATCCTTCAGCGCGAAGTGAGCGAGACCGTCGGAGACGCTCCCACCGCCCCGCCGTGGCCGGCCGCACGACCGGAAGCACCCGCGACCGGGACAGTGGGCGAAATCGCGGTGGACAACCCCCGCATGGCCGCGCGCGGGGTCGACGTCCACTACGCCGACAAGCAGGCAATCATCGACGTGAGCCTCGATATCGGGCAGAACGAAGTGCTGGCGATGATCGGCCCCTCCGGGTGCGGGAAGTCGACCTTCCTGCGCTGCCTCAACCGCATGAACGACATCATCGACGTGTGCCGGGTCACGGGCCGGATCGAGCTCGACGGAGAGGACATCTACGACCGGAACGTGGACGTGGTGCAACTGCGGGCCCGGGTCGGCATGGTGTTCCAGAAGCCCAACCCCTTCCCCAAGTCCATCTACGACAACGTCGCCTACGGCCCGCGCATCCACGGGCTCGCCGCCAACCGTTCGGAGCTCGACGACATCGTGCAATCGAGCCTGGAGCGGGCCGGCCTGTGGAGCGAGGTCAGGGACCGCCTCGACGAGTCGGGCACCAGCCTCTCGGGCGGCCAGCAGCAGCGCCTGTGCATTGCCCGTGCGATTGCGGTGAGCCCCGAGGTGATCCTGATGGACGAGCCCTGCTCGGCGCTGGACCCCATCGCCACCGCGCGCATCGAGGAGCTCATCGACGAGCTGCGCCGCAACTACACCATCGCCATCGTGACCCACTCCATGCAGCAGGCGGCGCGGGTATCGCAACGCACCGCGTACTTCCATCTCGGAAAGCTCATCGAGGTGGGAGAGACCAACCAGATCTTCACCAATCCGAGACACAACCTGACCGAGGACTACATCACCGGCCGCTTCGGCTGAGTGCGCGGACCGGGGGCGGGACGAGGAACATGACCCAGCGCCAGAGCGACGAGCACACCTTCAAGCGCTTCGACCAGGAGCTCTCGGATCTCAACGACATCGTGTTCCGCATGGGCGGCCTGGTGGAGGAACAGATCCAGAACGCGATGGATGCCCTGCGCTACGAGGACGCGGAGGCGGCGAGGAACGTGATCGCCCGCGACCACGTGGTCAACTTCCTCGAAGTCCAGGCCGACGAGCAGGCGATCAACCTGCTCGCCCTCCGGCAGCCGATGGGACGGGATCTCCGCACGATCATGTCGCTCGGGCGCACCGCGAGTGACCTCGAACGCATCGGCGACGAGGCGGAAGCGATCGCCCGGATGACCATTCACATGTATGGCGAGTCGGGCACCACCCCGAGCCACAAGCTGCTGCGGGACACCCATTCGATGTCGAGGCTCGCGCTCGGCATGCTGCGCGACGCCCTCGACGCCCTCGCCCGGCTGGACGTGGACAAGGCGATCGAGACCGCGAAGCGTGACGCGGAGCTCGACAGCGAGTTCCAGGCCGGCCTGCGGCGCCTCGCCACCTACATCATGGAGGACGCCCGCAACGTCGGCCATACCATCAACGCCACGTTCATTCTCAAGTCCCTGGAGCGGATCGGCGACCACTCCAAGGACATCGCGGAGTGCGTCATCTACCTCGTCAAGGGCAAGGACGTGCGGCACGTGAGCCCGGAATCGCTCGACCGGGACCTTCTGGACAAAACCTGAGCCCCTGGCCGCCCGGACGGCGCATCCACGCCCCGCCCCGGCCCTCGGTGTCGGCCCCGCGCAAGAAGACTCGACGCCACACCGACGACGGACTCCCGCTCCGGAGCCTCGAGACGTTGTTCGCGGAGCTCGCCACCCGCGGTCGTCACCAATGCCGACTGCGCGGCGACCCCGACGGGCCTCGGCTGCAACGACTGACCGAGCCGACCCCGCTCCAGCAGCGGGCGCTCGAACTGGTGCGCACGTTCCCAGTGAACGGGGGACCGGTCGGCTTCCCGTGATTCATCTTTACAGATCCATGCCGGCCCGGAATGCGCTCTGGCAGGTCCACTACCGCGACCGACCACCATCGCAGCGGCCCGAGGTCGTAAAGCGGGATGACCGGTCCCGTGAACGGCGCCGCGATCTCCTGAATTCTGAAATCAACCGGCTATCTGATGACTCAGCCAAGAACTTCAGGCTGGCCAAGAGGTCGGCGCGAAGCTCGGGTCAGGGGTCGTTGCGGACGCGCTCCGCCACCGCAAGCCCCGGGACGATCAGCGCGTCTGCGGAATGATGAACTCCGCGCCGGTGCGGATGCCCGAGGGCCACCGGGAGGTCACGGTCTTCATCCGGGTGAAGAACCTCACCCCCTCCGGGCCGTGCATGTGGTGGTCCCCGAAGAGGGAGCGTTTCCAGCCCCCGAAGCTGTGGTAGGCGGTCGGCACCGGGATCGGCACGTTCACCCCCACCATGCCGATGCGGACGCGGTTGGTGAAGTCCCGGGCGGCGTCGCCGTCGCGGGTGAAGATCGCGGCGCCGTTGCCGAACTCGTGGCGGTTGACCAGGTCGAGGGCCTCCTCGTAGTCGTCCGCCCGCACGATCCCGAGCACCGGGCCGAAGATCTCTTCCCGGTAGATGCGCATGTCCGGGGTGACGCGATCGAACAGGCAGCCGCCGAGAAAGAAGCCGTCCTCGTTGCCGGGCACCACCGCGCCGCGACCGTCGACCACGAGATCCGCCCCTTCCTCCACGCCGGTGTCGACGTAGCCCCTGACCTTGTCGCGGTGCTCGGCCGTCACCAGGGGACCCATTTCCACCCCTTGCCGGTCACAGGGGCCCATCTCGAGGTCGCGGACGCGCGGGGCCAGCTTGTCGATCAGCGTCTCGGCGGTGCCCTCGCCGACCGCCACCGTCACCGAGATCGCCATGCAGCGTTCGCCGGCGGAGCCGTAGGCAGAGCCGATGATGGCGTCGGTGGCCTGGTCCATGTCCGCATCGGGCATCACCACCATGTGGTTCTTCGCCCCGCCGAGGGCCTGCACGCGCTTGCCGTTCGCGGTGCCGGTCCGGTACACGTACTCGGCGATGGGGGTGGAGCCGACGAAGCTCACCGCGTCGACGCACGGGTCCGAGAGCAGCGCGTCGACCGCCACCTTGTCGCCGTTGACGACGTTCAGCACCCCGGGGGGGATTCCCGCTTCCAGCGCGAGCTCGGCGAGGCGCAGCCCGCACGAGGGGTCCTTCTCGGAGGGCTTCAGCACGAAGGTGTTGCCGCAGGCGAGCGCGACCGGGAACATCCACATCGGCACCATCGCGGGGAAGTTGAAGGGGGTGATCCCCGCGCACACCCCGAGGGGCTGGCGTACGTTGTAGCTGTCGACGCCGCCCGACACGTTCTCGTTGAACTCCCCCTTGAGGAGCTGCGGGATGCCGCAGGCGAACTCCACCACCTCGGTGCCGCGCTGGACGGACCCGCGGGCGTCGTCCAGGGTCTTGCCGTGCTCGGCGGAGACGATGCGCGCGAGCTCGCCGCGGTGCTCCTCCAGCAGGCGGTGGAAGTGCATCATCGTCCGCGCTCGCTGAGCGGGTGGCGTCGCCGACCAGCCCGGGAACGCGGCGCGGGCCGAAGCGACCGCCTTCCCGACCTCGTTCGCGCTCGCGAAGGGTACCCGGGCGCTCACCTGCCCGGTCGCGGGGTTGTAGACGTCGCCGAAGCGGTTGCTCTCTCCCGGCACTCTCCGCCCATCGATGAAGTGGCCGAGAACGGTGGTCTCGCTCATGCTCTGCTCCTCGCTTGGCGCCGCGCCCGTGGCATGATCCGGTGCGCCCGTCGCAGGCATAGCATAGCCTACCCGCCCCGATCGAAGCATCACGGGGCCGTTATCACCAGGAGCCGCCATGCCGACCATCTTCTCCAGGATCATCGAGGGAGATCTGCCCGCGGACATCGTCCATCAGGACGAGCTCGTCACCTGCTTCCGCGACATCAATCCCCTTGCCCCCACTCACATCCTGATCGTGCCCAATCGCGAGATCGCGACCGTCAACGACTTCGAGGACGGAGACGAGCACCTGGCCGGGCACATGCTGCTGGTGGCCCGGCGCATCGCCCGGGAGGAAGGGATCGCGGAGAGCGGCTACCGGCTGATCATCAATTGCAACCGGGACGGCGGCCAGGAGGTCATGCACGTGCACCTGCACCTGATCGGGGGGCGCAGGATGGGACCCATGGCGGTGCGGTAGCAGCGGGGACGGGGTGCGGGCGGCGCGTGTGGGGGATCTCCTCGGCCTGGAGGCGGTCGCGCGCTCGTCGCCACATGGAATCGAGGCGACTCTCGTGGCACACTCCTCACGCTCATCGGATCAACACGAAGCTAAGGAGAGCGCCGTGTCACCTGAATTCATCGCCATCGTCATCGTTGGCCTGTCGAACGCCGCCGCGCTCGGGTTCCTGTGGAGCCTGAGCCGGGATGTCGGCGACCTTCGCGAGCGCATGGCGCGCATCGAGGGCCTGTTCGAAGGCTTCACCCGCAGGGCAGGCACTGCCGGCCCGGAGGCCGCCGCCAGCGCCCTTTGAACACCCCGTTCGCGGAACGCGGGGAGTGCGCCTCCACCGCCTTCCGTCGTCCCGTACGGAATCCACGGGAACGGCATCCCCGCGCGGCATGGTGATCTTGCCGGTCTGGCGGGGGCGGGTGACGAGCACCGAGGGGAAGGTTCGCATCGCGGCGGGTGGGTGGACGCGAGGGCGTGCGGAAGGGATGACATGGCTTGGGTATCTACCGTGCAGATCGAACGCGGGATGCTCTATCTGCACGGGCGCCTGATTTCTCCCGACAACTCCACCCCCCCGCGCCGGAGGCTGTTCACGAGGTCGGACAGATGCGGCGCGTAGCGTCGCCAGCGCCCCACCGAGCTGTGGTACAGGGGCTGGCGAACCTGCCAGTGGCTCGCAGTCCTCACCCGGCGCTCGGTCTCGTGGAAGCGCAGGCAGCGCGCATCGAAGGGTAGCCCGCAGAACGAGAGCAGCCCCTTCGTCACTTCTTCCTGATCGCCGACCAAGCGCTCGTAGCGCACTTCGTGGATCGGAATCGGCAGGGTGTGCGTCCAGTGCGCCATGATCTGCTCGCAGGCGAGGTACTCCGATGCGATGTCGTCGAGGTCACAGGCGTAAGGGTAGGCGTCGCGGTGAGTGAACTGCTGCGTGTAGATGGAGAAGCACACGTCCATCGCGGAGCGGCGGCACCAGATCACCCGCGCCCGGGGCAGGATGGCCGCCGCCAACCCGATGTGCAGGTAGTTGGCCGGCATCTTGTCGGTGACCCTTGCCGCGCCGCCCGCCTCGGCCGGGAGCGCCTCGAGGTAGCGGCGGCCGAGGGCGGCAAGTGCCGCCCCGTCGAGGTCCTCGACAACGGCGGGGTAGGCGCGTCCGTCACCGGCGCGCGGCGCAAGGGAGCGCACGAGGGCTCCCAGGTGCGGCAGCTCGCCGGCCCCGAAGCAGTCGGGGTGGCTCGCCAGGATCTGCTCGACGAGGCTGGTGCCCGAACGCGGCATGCCGACGATGAACACCGGGCGCGGGCTCGAGTCCCCGCCGCCGGCGGCCCGCGCAAAGAAGTCCGCACCGAAGGCGCTCGCAAGAGCGGCGGCGCGTGCCCCTGCCGACTGCCGGTCGTAGCGCACCTGATCTCGGCGCCGCCGGTTGCCCTCCCGGTAGTGGGCGAAGGCCCGCTCGTAGTCTCCGAGGTCCTCCCGGGCCTTGGCGAGTGCGAAGTGCAGATCGGTAGTCGCGTCCTCCGACCGCCCACCACGCTCCGCCAGCTTCTGGATCTGCGCCACCAGACCGGTGTCCCCCGTGCCGATGCGACGGGTCTGCACCAGGTTCACGAATGCCGGCGAGAAAGCGGGATCGCTTCGCAGCGCGGCCCGGAAGGCGGCTTCCGCCTCCGCGAAGGCCCCGTGCTCCATGTGAAGCGTACCGAGGCTGTTGTGCGCCTCCGCGTGCCCCGGGTCGATGGCGAGCGCGCGGCGCTGGGAGGCGAGGGCCTGCTCGCTCTTTCCCGCATCCTGACAGGCGAGCCCGAGCGCGGTCCACGCGCCCGCATCCTCCGGGGCGAGCGCGCAGAGAGCCTCGAAACACCCCACCGCCTCCTCGAATTCGCCGAGGCGCTGGAGCGCTTTGCCCAGGTTGTAGCGCGCCGAGAGATGCGAAGGCTCGATACGCAGCGCCTCGAGGTACTGCGAGCGCGCCTCGGGCACTCGTCCGAGCTCCTGGAGCAGATTGGCGAGATTGCTCCGAGTGCTTGCGTCGCGGGGGTCGGACTCCACCGCTCTCGACAACAGCGCCCGCGCGGCCTCGGGATTGCCGCGCCCGCGCTCGAAAGCCGCGAGGTGCGAGAGTGCGGGCGCGTTGCCGGGATCGAGTGCGAGCACCCGGCGGTAGGCGCGCTCCGCCCCGCCGAGGTCGCCCGCCCGGTGCCGCTCGTACGCCGCCTCGAGGGCTCGGAGTGCGGGCCCGGCCGCGGGCCGGAGGCGGCGCCTCTTCGGGCGGCGGGAGCGTCGTGTCACGAAGACAGTACGTCGCCGAGGGCGAGGCGCAACTCCCCGAGGTGGGGCTCGTAGTGTTTCCAGCGCCGGAGCGCGCTGTGGTAAATGGGTTGGCGGACCTGCCACTGGCTCGCGGTCGCGACCGCCCGCTCGCCGGCATGGAAGTCGAGGCAGGCCGGATCCCAATCGAGGCCGCAGAAGGCGACGAGCTCGCGGCTCCGCCGCTCCTGGTTCATGACGAGGTCTTCGTAGACGACCTCGTGGATCTCGAGCGGCAGCACCTCGCGCCAGTGCCGCATGATGCGCTCGTACTGCCGGTAGACGAGACCGAGCTCGCGCAGGTCATAGGTGTAGACGTGCCCGTCCCCGTAGTGGTGCATGTAGTTCGACAGGCACACGTCGAGTACGTCCCGCCGGCAGTGGACGAGGCGTGCTGCGGGGAGGAGGAGCGCGATGAGACCGAGGTAGCTGTAGTTGCCGGGCAGCTTGTCGGTGATGCGTTCCGCCGCCGGGCGGTCCCGGCCCAGCGTCTCCAGGTAGAAGTGCGCGAGACGCCGGGCGCTCCCGCGCCCGACCCCGCCCACGGCCCCCGGGTAGTCCTCCGGCCCCGAGCCCACCTCGGTGCCCAGACGCCTCGCACACTCGGGCATCGCGTTCAGCTCGCCGGCGCCGTGCACGGCGGGATGGCTCGCCAGGATCTGCTCGACGAGCGAAGTCCCGGAACGGGGCATGCCGAAGACGAAGACCGGCTGCGCGCTCGGATCGCCGAAGCCTCCGGTACGCGCGAAGAACCCCACGTCGAAGGCGGTGATGAGCGCGTCGACGCGCCGGACCCACGCGTCGAGGTCGAACTCCCGCCGGCACCGATGAATCCGGTTGCCGCGCTCGAAGTGCGCAAAGGCGCGATCGTAGTGCTTGCAGTCGTGATGCATGCGCCCCAGCGCGAAGTGCAGGTAGCATTGGTCCTCGTCGCCGAGCGCCCGCCGCTCGGGTATCGACTCGACCCGGGCGATGGTCTCGCGGTCCGCCTCGCCGAATCGTCGCAGGTGCGCCAGCATGGACCAGGCGAGCGGCAGGTCGGGCGAGATCTCCAGGGAGCGCAGACAGTGCGCTTCCGCCGTCTCCCGGTCACCGGCGATGGAGTTACCCTGTGCGAGCAGGATGAGGGCGGCCGCGTTCTCGGGGTCGAGCTCGAGGACCCGGCGGGCGGCCTCGACCCCGGCCGGGACCTCGCCCCGGGCGATGAGGGTCGCGCCGAGCCGAAGCCACGCCTTGACGAGCGCGGGCTCCAGCGCCAGGGCGCGGCGATAGCCCTCGATCGCCGCGCCCGGCTTGCCGCGGGCGGTGGCGATCTCGGCGAGCATGAAGTGGTCGCTCGCGCAGTCCGGACGCAGGGCCAGCGCCCGGCGAGCCGCGTCCTCCGCTTCCGCCAGCGCCCCCTGCCCCCGGTACACCAGGGCGAGGTTCGCGTGCGCCTCGGCGAGTCCCGGGTGCCCGCGGGCGAGGGCCCGCAGCATCTCCGCCGCCTCCTCGAGCTGGCCGGCACGGTGAAGCGCGACCGCCAGATTGAGGCGCGCCGGCACGTAGTCGGGATCGTGTTCGAGTGCCCGGCGCAGACAGGGCAGGGCCTCCTCTGTCTCGCCGCGGTCGAGGTGGGCGCTACCGAGGCTGTTCCAGGCGGGCACGTGCGCCGGAACCTGCTCCAGGACCCGCCGGTAGCATGCGTCGGCCGCCTCCAGCTCGTCGAGCTCGTGATGGACGGTGCCGAGCTGGTAGCGCGCGTCGACGAGACCGGGCTCGCGTTCGAGCGCCTCGCGGAAGGCGGCCGACGCCCCTTGCAGGTCGCCCTGCGCCCGGAGCACGCGCCCCAGACTCTCCCGATAGCCAGCCGCCTCCGGCGCCCGTCGGATCGCACGCCGGATCGTGGTGCGCGCGCCCTCGAAGTCGCCGCGTTGGTGAAGGAGCAGGCCGAGGTTCTGCAGCGCGAAGGCGTGGTTCCGGTGCCGCGCGAGAAAGCGCCGGTAGGCGTGTTCGGCATGCGTGAGACGCCCCGCTCCGTGCAGCTCGAGGGCCTCGCGAAGCAGCCCTTCCCCGGACCCGGGCCCCTGCGGGTGCATGGGCCGCCGTCCCGGCTTCAGTGCGCCCTCCCGTCTCATGCCCGAGTCGTCATGCGCGTCGATCGGACTCCACGGCGCACGTGAGAGGGCGGCGCCCGCGAAGCCTGCTCACTCCCTGACATGGAGGAAGTATAGTACTCGGAGAGTCCGCTGGCTCGCCGAAAAAAAACCCCTCCCGAAGGAGGGGCTTCGAATCGAGAGAGGAACGCTCTCCCGTGCGGCGGAGAGCGCTCCGCCGGCTCGTCGGATCAGTTGAACCTCACCCTCGAGCCGAGGTGGAAGGCGTTGACATCTTCGAAATCCGACCCGGGCGCGTCGAACGAGTAGTTGTTGAAGCCCGCGTAGACGTCCACCCCCGACCCCAGGGAGTAGGAGGCTCCCAGACCGATGGTATCGCCCTCCATGTCGTCGCCGTTCTCGGTGCTGCGATACTGGACGGCCACCGACATGTTGCCCCAGGTGTGGGCGAGGTTGATGTACATGTCCTCGTAGTCCTCACCCGCATCGTCATCCGTGCCCCAGGCCGCGTTGACGCTCGTCCCCTGGGCGAAGGCGATCCCGCCCGAAATGCCGAGGACATCCTCCATCAGGATCAGGCCCCCGATCACGTTGGCAGCGCCGACATCGTGGGACAGGGAGGCCCCGAAGCTCCACTTGTGGTCGGTCGCCCCGTCCTTCTGCATACTGGCGGCAAAGCTGACCGGCCCGATGGAAGGCGTGTCGTAGCGGAGGATGTCGGCCCGGCCGATGTTGATGCTCGGGAAGAACGAGAACACGGTGTAGCCCGAAAGCGAATCATCCGCGCTGTTGACCACGGAGATGCCGCTGTTGGTGTCCGGGGAGTACTCCGTGCCCATCCAGGCGCCGTTGTGGGAGCTCCACATCGCGCCGTTGCCGGCCGGCGAGGTACGGCCCAGGGTCACCTTGCCGAAGTCACCGCTGAAATAGATGTACGAGTGACGGAAGCCGTCCGAGGTGGGTGCATCCGGCTGGTCCACGTCGGCCTGCCAGCCCCGGTTGGAGGCCCATTCACTCTCGATGTGGGCACCGGCGGTGATGCCGCCCATCACCTCCCCCTCGGCGGTGAAGCGATAGCGCGATCCCGACGCGGAACCGTCGACATGCTGTACGTCGGAGCCGGCCCCGTTGTCCGCGAAGCGGATGGCGCGGTTGACCTGCCCGGAGACACTGACGTCCAGCGCCTGGGCGCCCACCGGTGCGACCGCGCCGGCGACGGCGACCGCCAAAAGCTTTCTGTTCATCGTGATTCGTTCCTCTTGAAAGACTGTCCCAAGGCTCCAGAACGAGACGCCCTGAGCCCTCCCACTTCCAGATGCCGCCCGTCCTTGAAGTCGGACGACGGGGGCATTAGGACATCGGCGTCTGCCTTTTGCAACAACTGGTACGAAAATAACCCGGTGTATCCCTTCGAGTGTTGCGTGTCCGCAACACACCAGTCTCGCTCTTCCCGGTCGCGCCACGGGATGGACGGGCCGAGCGCCGGGAAAGTCCCGATCCGACCGTTCATCATCGTGACGTCTCCTCCGCGCAAACCCGCAGTATCTCCCGGCACCCGGGGCGCGCCAACCGCCACCTGAAGGCTCCACAGGGCCGTTTCGCGCGGGCCGGAGTCGCGCCGCCGCCGCGCCCTGCCCGCGCGAGGTGCGTGTCCCTGGCGCCTCGTCGGTGTGCCTGAGCCGCCCCCATCGGTCCCGCACCGGCTACCGCGGTCCCCGAGGCGCGTCCGGATCGCGGAATGAGATGTCCCTGGAAGGCTCCACCCGGGGGGCCGGACCTGTCCCCTGTTCGCCCTTCGGGCTCATTCCTGGATCGGTGAGGACTGCGATCGAAAGCGGGTCCGGCGTTCGCATCCCGCGGACGCCGGACCCGCCCGATGAGCCGGCACGGTGCTCCTATGGTGTTGCCCGGACCCTGCCGGCGGATCACAGCACCGTGATGCACCGAAGTTTGGTCAATCAATTCAGTGCCTTGGCGATTGCCCCTTGCCATGGATCCCGAGGACATCCGGAAGTGGGAGGGCTCAGGGCGTCTCGTTCCGGAGCTCCAGAACAATCTTTCAAGAGGAACGAATCACGATGAACAGAAAGCTTTTGGCGGTCGCCGTCGCCGGCGCGGTCGCACCGATGGGCGCCCAGGCGCTGGACGTCAGCGTCTCCGGGCAGGTCAACCGCGCCATCCGCTTCGCAGACAACGGGGCCGGCTCCGACGTGCAGCATATCGACGGTTCCGCATCGGGATCGCGCTATCGCTTCACCGCCGAGGGGGAGGTGATGGGCGGCATTACCGCCGGTGCGCACATCGAGAGTGAATTCGCCTCCAACCGGGGTTGGCAAGCCGATGTGGACCAACCGGATGAAATCACTTCACCCTCGCCCAGTACGGTCGACGACGCAAACGGTGACAACATGGTTGACTACGTAGTCAACCATGACGAGGTAGAAAAAGGTTCTTCCGGTTTCCGCCACTCGTACATCTACTTCAGCGGTGACTTCGGCAAGGTGACTCTGGGCCACACCAGCCCGGCCGGCAACAGCGCGAT
This sequence comes from uncultured Ectothiorhodospiraceae bacterium, assembly GCA_964347195.1. GTDB lineage: Bacteria > Pseudomonadota > Gammaproteobacteria > HK1 > HK1 > JAJEAD01. The sequence continues at coordinate 6,903 of CAYFYD010000021.1, read as the reverse complement.
GTGGAAGTCCCACAACGGCGCCTGGATGGGCACGGAGTACTCCCCGGACACCAACAGCGGCATCTCGGTGATCAGCAACGCGGATGACATGTTTGCCGGCGGATCCAACTGTATCCGAGCGACAGGAGAAACTCGTGTCGCGGAAGACCCCTTGTTCGTCGATGGTGAAAAGGGATGCTATTCCGTGGTCTCGTTCTTTCCGAGCATCAACATCGGCCGGCGGAACACCCTCCGCTACGACACGCCTTCCATCGGGCCGGTCAGCTTTGCCGCCAGTATGCAGAAGGACGGGGCGACCAAACACGCGTGGAGCTTCGGGGCCGACCTGTCCCACGATGTCGGCGCGGCCAACGTGATCGGGGGCCTGCTCCTGATGGAGGATGTCCTCGGCATTTCGGGCGGGATCCTCTTCGCCCAAGGGACGAGCGTCAACGCGGCCTGGGGTACGGATGACGGTGAGGACTACGAGGACATGTACATCAACCTCGCCCACACCTGGGGCAACATGTCGGTGGCCGTCCAGTATCGCAGCACCGAGAACGGCGACGACATGGAGGGCGATACCATCGGTCTGGGAGCCTCCTACTCCCTGGGGTCGGGGGTGGACGTCTACGCGGGCTTCAACAACTACTCGTTCGACGCGCCCGGGTGGGATCTCGAAGACGTCAACGCCTTCCACCTCGGCTCGAGGGTGACGTTCGACTGATCCCGATCGGACGCTCCCCCTCGGTCTCCCGGGGGGCGCGTCCTCATCCCATGCAAGGCCCCTCCCGAGGGGGAGGGGCCTTGCATGGATCGAATGAGCGGGAAAGCACGCCGCGTCCAGCTTCCATGTCCCTCTCGACCCACCCCTACCCCCCTGCTGAGCACTGCATCGGCTCGCGGCCCCGGCATGCCGTGGTTCGCCGTGGCCGGCCGGCTACCGCGTGGCTGTCCCGGGGATTTGGGGAGCCCGAGGACCCCTGACCGCAGTGCGTGCCGCCCGTGGGTGCGCCGCTGCGTGCGTATTCCACCGACCAGAGGAATCGACTCATGAAGACATCCGGAAAGACCTCCGCCACTCGACGTTGCCTCTGGTGGGGCAAGGGACTCATCGCGGCCCTGGTGCTGGTGCCGGGCGAGGCCGCGCTCGCTCAGAACGCGCACACGCTCCCCTTCGTCCTGTCCGCCTCCAACCAGTTCCTGCAGGGCTTCGTGCGCGTCATCAATCGCTCCGAGCGCGCCGGGGTGGTGCGCATCCACGCGATCGACGACACCGGAGAGCGCTTCGGGCCGGTGGAGCTCTCGCTGGACGCGAACGCCGCGCGCCAGTTCAACTCGCGGGACCTGGAAGCAGGGAACCCGGGGACGGGCTTGTCCGGGGGCCTCGGCGGCGGCGAGGGCGACTGGTGGTTGCAGCTCGAAACGGAGCTCGACATCGACCCCATGGCCTACGTGCGCACCCCGGACGGCTTTCTCACCAGCGTCCACGATGTCGCCCGAGGCGAGTCGATGACTTGGCGCGTGCCCATCCTCAACCCCGCGAGCAACACGAGCCTGCGCAGCCTGTTGCGCGTGGTCAACACCTCCGGTATCGATACCGAGGTGACCATCGAGGGGGTCGATGCCCGGGGCGACTCATCTCCACAGGGCGAGGTGAGCTTCGCGTTGCCCGCCGACGGGGCGCGCACCCTGAGCGCTCAGGAGCTGGAAGCCGGTTACGACCCCGACGAATCCGAGCTCCCCTTCGATGGTCGGCTCGGCGACGGCGCGGGCAAGTGGCAGTTGCTGGTCTCCGCCGGGCGCCCGATCGAGGTGCTGAGCCTGATGTTCACCCGTTCCGGGCACATCACCAACCTCTCCGCGACCCGAGGCGTCCACCCCATCCGGGGCAGCGCGGGCTCCGACGACCTCTACGGCGGCATCCGCGACGACGTCCTCGACCCCGGCGACAATCCAGTGCCGAGCGATAGCGACCGCGGCTGGGACGCCGTGTACGGCTCCGCCGGCGACGACCGGGTCGTCTACACCGGCAGCGGACCGACTGGCTATCAGGAGCTCCTCTACTCCGAGCTCGATAGCGGCGGGATCAGGGTCGCGATCGATGGCGCCGCCAACCGCGCCACCGTGGACAAGGGCTCCGCGGGCGCCGACACCATCGTGGACATCGCCAATCCGTTGAACGCCGGCTGGGACGCGGGCGGTTTCGGCATCCAGGGGACGCGCTTCGACGACGTCTTCGATGTGGACCTCGACGACGAACAGTACATGGAGGCCGCAGGCGGAGCCGGCAACGACACCATCAACATCTCGTCCGGCGGCGCGGTCGGCATCGCCTACTGGTATGCGCCGGGAGGCGTCGACATCGATCTCGGAGCGGGCAGGGCGAGTAACGACGGCTATGGAGACGTCGATACCATCAACGGCGAGGTATGGGGCGTCTTCGGCTCCGAGTCCGCGGACACCATCCGCGGCAGCGACAACGACGAAACGTTCAACGGTCGCGGCGGCAACGACACCATAGACGGCGGCGGCGGTTTCGACCGCTTGTACTTCAGTACCTTCAGCAGCACCGACGGAGATCTGAGTGTGGATCTCGCCGCCGGCACCGCTACCGGCACCAGGAACGGCATCGCCTTCTCCTCCTCGATATCCAACATCGAGGGAGTATTCGGCGCGGAGGGCAACGACACCCTTCTGGGAGACGACGAAGCGAATCGACTCTACGGGGGCGCAGGCAATGACGTGCTCAACCCCCGCGATGCCGAAGGAGGTGGAGAATACATCGACGCTTCGACCGGCAATGACCGGATCGTCTACAGCGACAGCGGCGACTCCGCTTGGCAGCATATTTACTATAATCGCCTCGACACGGAAGGTATCACGGCGGGGGTCGATGCTGCCGCCAACCGCGCCACGGTAGACAAAGGCGCCGCCGGCACCGATACCATCGTGGACGTCGTCAATCCGCTGGAGGGTTGGGGCTTCGGAATCGGGGGCACACGCTTTGACGATGTCTTCAACGTGGACCTCGACAACTACCGATATCAGTACATGGATGTCGTAGGCGAAGCCGGCAACGACACGTTCAACATCCGGCCGGGCGCAGGCGAGGTCAACGTCGCTTACTGGTCTTCACCGAGCGGTGTCGACGTCGACCTCGCCGCCGGCATGGCGCGCAACGACGGTTATGGAGGTGTGGATACCTACAATGGCGACGTGTCACGGGTTCGCGGCTCGAGACATGCGGACACCATCCGCGGCAGCGACAATGACGAAACGTTCACCGGTGGCGGGGGCAACGACACCATAGACGGTCGCGGCGGTTTCGACCGCTTGCATTTCTCCAGTGCGGAGCGAGCCAACAGTATCCGGGTGGATCTGGAAGAGGGCACGGCGACCGGTTCGCGCTATGGAATCGCTTTCACCTACACCCTGAGCAACATCGAACGGGCGTCCGGCGGCGACCGCAGCGACACCTTCATCGGCAGCGCTCGCGACGAGCGCTTCGACGGGCGCTCGGGTAACGACAACTTCGTCTTCAGGCCCGGCCACGGGAACGACGTCATCTCCGACTTCCACGACGGAGACACCATCGTGCTCAGGGACATGGGGGTCACCAAGTCCCAAGTGCTGAACGCCGCATCCGACAACGGGGACGGAGGGGTCCGGATCGACCTCCGTTCGCACGGAGGGGGCACGATCACCCTCTGGGGCTTCCCTCTGGAGGATCTGGATGCGTCGGATATCCTCCTTTGAGCGGTATTGACGGAGTGTTGACGAAGCGCCGCCCCGGCGCCGGAATGTCCTCGAGAACCTGACGAGCGCGAGGGGCGAGCAGGCCGGGAGCCTGCCTCCTCGTTCGGTGGGCCGCCCGAGGCGGGCGGCCAAGTCGACTCCGTCTACGAGTTTTCGGGTGACGAGGCGCCCGGGCTTTCTGGACCGGCACCCACGGAGCTTCCCGCCGCGCCGCCGGCGGCGATGAGCTCGTCGATCCGATCCGCGATGCGTTGCGCGGGGCCGCGCAACTGGTCGAGCGTCCAGTCCGCCGCATAGCCCTGCGTCACGTCGCGCCCGGCGGGGTGGCGGTGATTGACCAGGCGTTTCACCAGGGATTCCGGCAGCAGCAGGTCGCGCGAGGCGACAGTGATGAAGCAGTTGCGCATCGCGTGGAACCAGAAAGGTTTCCCTCCATGGCGTTCGATGGACCGGTAGAATGCCTTGACTTCCCCGAAGCGCCCGCCGCGGCTGCGGGAAGACGTGAAGACCCAGGGTGGCGCGGCCACGTCCCGCCGCCCTCCGCACGCCGCCCACCGGTCCTCCAGCAGCGCATGGAGCTGGCGGGTGAGGGGAAGCAGCAGGGGCTCGCCGGTCTTGGTCCGGTCCACGCGCACGATGCGCTCCGGCAAGTCCACGTGTTCCCACCGCAGGCTGCGCACCTCGTCGAGCCGCATTCCGGTGTAGAGCCCGGCCCGGAACAGATCGCGCAGCGCCGGCCCGCGCAGCGCCCGCTCGATACCGCGCGCCCATGCGGGCAGGACCTCCGCCGGCGCCTCGATTCGGCGACGCCTCGGCCGGTGCAGACGCCCTCCGGCCGCTGCCCACCGCGCGACGGGGTCGCGCAGGCCCGGGTGGTCGGCGACGTAGCGCCGGTACACCGCGCCGAGCACCTTCATTCCCTTGTTGGCCTGGGTCCACCCGTGGCGCTGTGTGACCTCGGCGAAGCGCAGCGCAATGTCCTCGCGCGTCACTTCGTCGAGGCGTCGCTTCGACCATCCCTTCAGTATCGCCGCGACGCTCGAGCGGTACCGCGCCCGGCTCGCGTCCCCGAGGCGTGGTCTGGTCCGCAGCCACTCCTCGACGGCTTCACCGAGCCTGGGCAGCGCCCGCGCCCGGCCGCGCTCGTGCGACGGGTCGCCACCGGCCCGCACCGCACCGAGAAGCGTGATCGCCCGCTTGCGGGCGGCCGCGGGCGAGAGCAGCGGGAAGCGTCCCAGGGTGAGCTTGCGGTTCAGGTCCGAGCGCCGGCCCTCTCCGGTGCGATACTGGATGAAGAAGCTCTTCGTCCCCCCGGGCGACACCCGGAGTCCGAAGCCGGTGAGCCGGGCGTCCCAGATGACGTAGGACTTCGATTCCGGCGTCGCCGCCGATGCCGCAGGGGCGGTCAGCACCTGCTTGCGCGACGGTCCTCGCCGCCCGCGCGTACTCACCGCCCTTCCCCGGGCGCCTCGGGGTCCGGCTCGCACGGAGCCCCGAATGCGAGCCGCTCGATGCGGTCCGCGATGCGCTGCGCCGCCCCTCGGAGCTGTTCCACCGTCCATTCGGCGGCATAGCCTTCCGTGACGTCCTGCGACGGTGCGTGGTTCACCAGGCGCTTGACCAGGTTGTCGGGGAGCATCAGGTCACGCACCGCCACCGTGATGAAGCAGTTGCGGCACGCGTGAAACCAGAACTTCGCCCTTCCGACCTCGCTGATGCGGCCGTACCAGCCGCTGAGGTGGCTGAAGGGGCCGCGCCCCGCGGGGCCGGGAAACACCCATCCCGCCGGTGCCCGGACCCGCGCTCGGGCCGCGACCCGGCGGCGTTCCAGAATGGCTGCAACCTGCCGCGTGATGGGCAGGTCGAGCGGCCGTCCGCTCTTGGTCGCCTCGATCCGGAAGCACCCCTTCGCCGGCTCCACCCGCTCCCAACGCAGCCCCGAGACCTCGGCGCGGCGAAGGCCCGTGAACAGTCCGAACCACACCATGTCGCGCGCCACGTCGACAGGCACTGCCTCGATGCCCCTGCGCCAGCACGGCAGGACCTGCGCGGGCGGCGCGATGGTGCGCCGGCGCGCAGGGTGGAGTCTCCCTCCACCCGCACGCCACAGTGCCACCGGACATCGAAGACCGGGGTGATCGACACAGGGCCCGCGATAGACCGCGCCGAGGAGACCGACGAGCTTGTTGGCCGCGACCGGTCCGGCGCGTGCGCTCAGGTCCTGGAAGCGTTGCTCCACGTCCCCGCGCGCGATGGCGTCGAGGCGCCGTCCGAGCCAGTCGTGCGCATGCTGCGTCAGCACTTGGCGATACATGGCCCGGGAGGTCTGCGCGAGCGCCGGGCGAGCGGCGAGGTACGACTCGAAAGCGGCGCGCAGAGTGGGCAGCGTCGCGCCCTGTTCCCGGGCCGCGACGCGGCGCAGCCACGCCCGCGCGAGCGAGCGCGCCCGAGCCGGCGTCATCTCCGGAGCGCGACCCAGCACCTTCTTGCGGTTGGCCGCCCGGCGGCCACCCCCGGGGGTACGGTACTGCACCATGAAGGACCGGGTCCCCGAGGGGCTGACCCGCAGCCCGAAACCCGTCAGCTTCGCGTCCCAGACGATGTATCGGCGCGCTTCCGGTCGCACCGCGGCCACGCTCCGGGCGGTGAGCACTTCCTTGCGCAGCGCTACTCGACGCCTGCTCCCGGGAACGTCCATGGCATGCACGAGTATCGCACCCTGCGGACCACCGGCGACCCGTTCGGGATCGAAGGGGCGGTCGCTCGAGCAGGCATGTTCAATCCCGAATGGATGACGAGTCCCCGCCATGTCCAATCACATGCTATGCACGAATTGATCGGGATCAATGCATCGTGGCAGTCATGGCGGCGGTCGGGCACCGGGCAACACATCCTGCAACACCGTGAGCTCTCCGGTCGATGGACTGTTTCCGGAGTGGAATGAACCCGAGGGAGCCTCTTCAACGGGACTGCCGTTCCGGGAACGCCTCCCCGCTTGGACCGGAGCGAGCGGGAAGGGCGGATGGCTCGTCCTGCCTCCTGCCCGTCATCGCCGTGGGTCCGCCGGTCGGCTTTCACCGTGCACTCTCGTGTCGGGACGGACCATCCGGGTCCCAGGGCTCTTCAAAAGTCGGCTTGACGGCTTCAGACTCCGAGCTTCGGGAT